>CAYUBC010000076.1:0-1482 GCA_964442885.1 uncultured bacterium
TGACCTGTTTTCGGGTATTCCTAAATCACCCCTACCACAGCCTGAGTAGTTACCGTGAATTATATAAAGTTTGTATTTGCATCCGATCTTAATCTTAATAAGTAGTCAAAGGAAAAGCTGAAACATGAGTATCTTTGTGTCGATTTGCATCGCTACTTACAAGCGCTCTGATGGGTTATCTAAGCTATTAGACGGGATTAATAAACTTGAATTTCAACTGGTTGAAGAGCCAATTATTGAAGTCATTGTAGTTGATAATGATGCATCAGCTTCGGCAAAGCCAGTATACGAGCGAGCCAAGGATACGTTTAGATGGAACTTGATTTATGACATTGAGAAAAGCAAAGGTGTAAGTTATGCTAGAAATCGCACTATCTCACATATATCTAAGGAATCAGATTTTGCAGTATTTATTGATGACGATGAGTATCCATCTAAAGAGTGGTTAGACAATCTACTGAGCGTTCAAAAAGATTTTGAAGTTGATGTTGTAACTGGTCCAGTTTATCCCATTTTTGAGGAAAAAGAAATTCCTGCATGGATTCATTCAGGTGGTTTTTTCAATCCGCCTGACAGAGAAAACGGTTCTACAGTGCACATTGCTTATACTCATAACGTGATTATTAAGGCTGAATTGCTAAAGCAGTATGACATCGTTTTTGATAATGATTTTGCCTTCCGAGGGGCTGAAGATGTTCATTTATTTATGAGGTTGTCTAAAGAGGGTGCTAAATTTGCTTGGGCTAAGGGAGCTATTGTATATGAGGTAGTACCACCCCAACGAACTAATGTCCGATGGATTTTAGACAGGAACTACTATGGTTGGAGCTCACATAGCTTGCTTGAGAAAAAAATTTTCCCCTCTCCAAGTAGACAATTTATTCGTTTTGTGAAAGGGGTTGCCTTAACTTTATTAGGTCTTATTTTATTGATCCCTAATTTTATTGCTGGCAAACCTCACAGTATCAAGTCTCTTGTTTATATTTATCGAGGCGCTGGGACAATTTCAGGGTTATTGAATATTCAAGGAGCATGGGGAGGAGCTAATCGATAGTTCAACTTTATTCCATTCTTGGATTTTTTCTCTTAAAGAAATGGTTTTGAGATGGCTATTGTCGCAATAGTCTTGAGTAATTTTCTATTGTGGATTTTGACATGAAAAAGTCAATTAACTGGGGCATTCTTGGTACTGGTTGGATTGCGGCTAAATTTGTTGAGGACCTTAAGCTTGTACCCAACGCATCTGCGATGGCAGTTGCCTCTCGACGATCCTTTACAGCTCAAGCTTTTGCCTCTCAGGCAAACATCCCTAAAGCCTACGGTAGTTACCAGGAACTTTTAAGCGACGCTGATATTGATATTATTTTTGTTGCAACTCCCCATACCTGCCATAGGGAAGATTGTATTCTTGCCCTCGAAGCTGGTAAGGCTGTCCTTTGCGAAAAGCCCTTTGCCATGACTGCGCAAGAAGCTAGAGAAGTT
>CAYUBC010000076.1:1492-9140 GCA_964442885.1 uncultured bacterium
TGTGGATGCGTTTTCTCCCAATGGCATTAGAAGTACGAGAAATGATTCACCGTGGAGAAATCGGTGATATCCGCTATCTCTCAGCGGACTTTGGGTATCCAACGGAATTTGATCCTGACAATCGTTTTTTTAGTATAGAAAGGGGAGGAGGGGCATTACTGGATCGTGGAGTCTATCCGCTATCTCTAGCTTTCTTTTTACTGGGTTCCCCTTCCCACATATCTGGTTACACTCAAATTGGGAAAACAGGTGTTGATGAGCAATCGGTGATTAATTTGGGCTATGATAGTGGAGCTGTAGCTATTTTATCTTCCTCACTTAAAGCCTATGGTTCTAATACTGCAACTATTATTGGAACCCGAGGTAAAATTATTATCACTGCTCCATTTTGCAGGCCGGAAAAAATAATGATTACCCGGTTTTCAGAAGACCCAGTCGTTCTTTCAAGCCATGAGCATGTTTTCCCGGTCAGCTTCAAGCAAAAGTTGAAAGCCCGTATAAAGGCCAATCCTTTACTTAGGCATCTAAACCTACTTAGAAAGGACAAGATGTCTCAGAAAATCAATGCATCCATAGGAAATGGCTATGTCCATGAGGCAATTGATGTCACCCAATGTTTAATAAATGGTAAGTTAGAAAGTGAGATTATGCCATTAGATGAGAGCATTGAAATCCTTCAAGTCATTGACCAAGTCCGAAGTCTGAAACCTTATGAGTTCTTCATGGCAGTTCCCGAGAATGATGAAAAGACAGAAGCCTAACTTTAGATGATTTTATGGACATTCCCATGCACTCAATGTCAGCAGTTAGCACCATGTTATTTATGTGTAAAATATATGAGTTAACTTAATATTCTCAAGCTAGACTGCAAGATTTCTTGTCTGTTTCTTCCTATGTAATTAACTATGAAAATTGCTATTATTGGCTGCGGCTTTGTCGCCGACTACTATTTAAGTACCTTACCCTTTCATCCACAGTTAGAGCTGGCTGGGGTGACCGATATCGATCAGGAGCGGCTCAGGCAATTTGCTAGTTTCTATTCAGTACCAACCTACAGCTCAACTGAAGAGCTGTTGGCTGATCCCGCTGTAGATATTGTCCTTAACTTAACGAACCCTAGAAATCATTATGAGGTGTCTAAGGCCTGTTTGGAAGCGGGCAAGCACGTCTATTCAGAGAAGCCTCTAGCTATGACAATCCCTGAAGCTAAAGAGTTAGTGGCGTTTGCAGAGGCTAAAGGGCTTTATATCTCTTCAGCTCCCTGTAGTTTGTTAGGGGAAACGGCGCAAACTGTATGGAAGGCTCTGCGTGAACAGGTAGTGGGTAAAGTGCGACTTGTCTACGCGGAAATGGATGATGGCCTAGTTCACAAAATGCCCTATCAGCAGTGGCTGAGTGCATCGGGTAAGCCTTGGCCCTATAAGGATGAGTTTGAAGTTGGCTGCACCCTAGAGCATGCTGGCTATTACATCAACTGGTTGACGGCATTTTTTGGTCCAGCCGTTTCTGTGACAGCATTTTCTGCCTGTTTGGTGGTGGACAAACAAACTGACGTGGCGCTAGAGCCTGATGATACGCCGGATTTTTCGGTAGCCTGCATTAAATTTCAGTCAGGTCTTGTAGCTCGACTGACCTGTAGTATTGTGGCTCCCCACGATCATGAGTTGAAGATTATTGGAGACAATGGGATTTTAAGCATTCATGATTGCTGGAATTATGGCGACTCAGTCTATATTCAGCGTTTGATGCGGATTCGTCGTAAGGTGTTTATGAATCCGATTAGGAAGAAGATCCCGCTGGTTAAGAAACCCTTGAAATTGAAAACCCGTGGGGCGCAGCAGATGGATTTTTGTCGGGGTGTGGCGGAAATGGCAGCGGCTATTACAGAGAAACGACCTAGTCGCATGGCGGCAGATATTTCCCTTCACAATAATGAGTTGGCCATTGCTATTCAAGATACCTTAGAAACTGGAGGCTATTACGAAATGACTACCTCCTTTATTCCAGTAGTTCCGATGGATTGGGCCAAATAGAGCGTTAAAGTCGAGCACTTCAAATCCTCCAATACTTGGTATAGGGAATTCAAGGGTTACCCGTTAGCTGTAAACGGCGCGCGGCCCTCGGTCGCTGAGTTTCTGGTTTATGCTGGAAGCAGTGACTGGCTTTCTCTAGCAAACTGCTTCCTATGTTCGCGACTACCCTTTCCCCTCTGCCTATCCATAACGCTTGTATTCGTGATGAAATTCAAGCGTTACAAGATCAATTGGTAACTTGGCGGCGAAGGTTGCATCAACGGCCTGAGTTGGGCTTTAGGGAACGGCTTACCGCCGACTTTATCAGTCAGCAATTGACGGCCTGGGGCATTGAGCATCACACTGGCGTTGCTGAGACCGGCGTTGTGGCGGTGATTGAGGCGACCCAACCGGGGCCAGTGCTGGGGATTCGCGCCGATATGGATGCTCTGCCCATTCAAGAAGAGAACCAGGTGCCTTACCGTTCCCAGCATGACGGCATTATGCATGCCTGTGGTCACGATGGGCATGTGGCAATTGCCCTGGGTACGGCCTACTACCTCTCCCAGCACCGCGATAGTTTTGCGGGGAGCGTGAAGTTTATCTTTCAGCCCGCCGAAGAAGGGCCAGGCGGTGCTAAGCCAATGATTGAGGCGGGGGTACTGACCAATCCAGATGTAGACGCCATGATTGGTCTACACTTGTGGAACAATTTGCCCCTGGGCACAGTAGGCGTTCGCAGCGGCCCACTGATGGCCGCTTCTGAGTTTTTTGATATCACCATTCAGGGCAAAGGGGGGCATGGTGCTCTCCCTCACCAGACCGTCGATGCGATTGTGGTAGGTGCTCAGATTGTCAACGCCCTACAGACCATTGTGTCTCGCAATGTTGACCCGACCAAATCAGCGGTGGTTAGCGTTGGCAAGTTTCAGGGGGGAAGGGCCTCTAATGTGATTGCGGATGCCGTACAGCTCAGTGGTACTGTGCGCTACTTTGATCAGATTTACAGCGATTTCTTTGCCGCCCGGATTGAGCAAATTGTGGCGGGTATTTGCCAGAGCTATGGGGCCACCTATCACTTCAATTACCGGGCGCTTTATCCCCCGGTTGTCAATGACGCAGGAATGGCAGATTTAGTGAGGTCTGTGGCTCTCTCGGTGGTGGAAACTCCGGCTGGGGTTGTGCCTGACTGTCACACGATGGGGGGCGAAGATATGGCCTTTTTCTTGCAGGAAGTACCGGGCTGCTATTTTTTCTTGGGATCTGCTAATGCTGGAAAGGCTCTGGCCTACCCCCACCACCATCCCCGCTTTGATTTTGATGAAATGGCTTTAGGGCTGGGCGTTGAGATGTTTGTGCGCTGTGTAGAAGCCTATAGTCGCCGTTAATTTCTTTGCTGGGTTAGCCAGGAAAAAGCGTTCCGTTGCTATGCTTAGCCATAAAACTGGGAGCGTAGGGCTATGGCATGGCGAGGACGAGGGCTGCAAGGATGGAGTCTAGCGCTGATAACGCTGGTGTGTTGCCTCTGGTTGGGTCAGGGACAGGCTGGGCGGGCTGAGCCTCCAGCCACGATAACTGTAGCTCAGACCAATGCCCCACCTCCTGCCCTAGCTCCGGCATTGCCGATGATTAGCGGTAACTTTGAGGATCCTCAGGGACGTTTTCAAATTGGTATTTTTGATGGCTATCGGGTGAGTACAGCCGGTGCTTCGCCCTTATTTGAGGCTCCCGATGGCAGTCTGGCTTACACCGTGGCGATTACCCCGCTGGCGACGGGAATAAACCAAGCATCGGATACAGACCTGGTCAGTGCTGCCCAACGAACATTTGGGCGCGGTGAAAGCTTCACTGTTGGGGATATCCAGCCTATTCCTGGAGGCGGTATTCGCATTAACTGGACGGGGCAGCTCAGCCAGGGGGCGGCCTTACCCCAACCCATTACGGGCAAGATATTTGCCCGTCAGGTTAACAGTGATGCCTTCCTCCTGCTAGTGGCGGCTACTGAGGCAGGAGAATCCCAGCTTTCCGATGCCATTATTGCCCTAGGCAGCACGCTGATAGCCTCCTAAAGGTTTTGATTAACGACGAGAGAAAACGATCCCCAGTAGCCTGAGCTAGAGTAGCAGCACAGGAGCTATGGTGAACGGTTCAGCAATTGGCTATGGCAATTAACTGGTCAAAATGTCTGGCGCAGCCGCAGACTTACCTGCTATTAGCAGGAACCGCCTTGGGATATACAGCCCTACTCTGGCTGGCTGGGCCACGTCCACTGGCTTGGCTGGGTGGCGGCGGCGTTGCAGCCGCGATGGTTAGCCGTTGGGTAACTGGCTTTCGGACATCGGAGGCCGCGCTGCAGAATGGTGACCTCCTTAATGCCGATATTTTTAGCCATCAGCTTGAATTGCTAGCTCGCCGCATCCCTACCAAGCACCAGAAGACCTGGCGACAAGCCCAACTGTGGGCGATGGAGTCTCAAAGTTTTGCGTACCGCATTTATGACCGCGATTCTCTTTTGCAAGTGGAGCTATTGGAGGCTATGCACACGGTCATCGACCTGGCCCAGCAAGTAGCCGACGGGTTGGCGGTCATAGACCAAATTGAGACTCCCACTTACCAGAAGTTGGCTCAGCAACGGTTAGCTGCTAGCCAAACTCGCCTTCAGGCTACCCACGCCCAACTTCAGCAGCTTCAAGATCAAGTTGCTCTGGCCAGTTTAGATAGCCCTAGCGACGGTTCTTTACCTCAACGCTTACAAACCCTGATTGCGGCCAATCGGCACATTTTAGAAGACACGCCCCCCAGCTAGGCTTCTGCCCTTCAACCACCCCTCAGCCATGAGATAGGCCTACACTTCCGCCCCTGATCCACCCCTCACCCTGCACTCTTTCACCAACCATTTCCATGTTTTCCCCTCGTCGTCGTCCTCTACTGACCTTTCTTCTTAGTCTGTGCGCTGTCCTGCTATGGAACTGCGGCCCAATTCTACTGCCGGGTAGTCTGCCAACGGTAGATTCCTTGGAAAGTGCCCAGGCGGCCTTGGAGAAAGCCATTCTGCCTAAAATTGACATTGGAGCCGATGTTGTCTCTGATAAGGCGGCAGCTCGCTACACCACCGATCAGATTGAAGAGGCTCTACCACGGGTGGAGGATTTTCCCCTCTACGTGGCTCAGCCTGGGGGCGGCGGCAACACCGTTTATGTGGAAATTTTCAGTTCTTCGGAAAAGGCCAATGTTGAGCGCCAAAACGAGCGGTGGCTGGTAGAAGTAGCGGAAGCCTTTAATCAGCGTCAAGAAACGCTGCCCTCTGGGGAAGTCATGCAAGTTGGGGTGCGGCAGGTGGCTTCAGGTACCGCCGCGCGACTGCTAGGGGCTGGAGCAGCCCAACCAAATGGCTACAGCCCCTCCAATGACTTGTGGGTAGCTATGATTCAAAGCGAAGGGGTAGCTACTGTGCCGGTTGCTGAGCGACTGGTTCCCAATACCGCCGGGTGGGTCTTGCCAAAGGACGTATTTGATCGCCTGGCCGAGAATGGCACCGTTAGCTTTGACCGTTTGCTCAATGCCATTGCCTCAGAGCAGGTAACGGTGGCCTACCCAAATCCCTACGCTAGCTCTACCGCGTTAAATTTGCTCTACACCCTCTACTGGCGGGCGGCTGGGCACCAGCAAAGTGGACGCCAGCTCACTGTCGCTGAGCTACAGACTCCCCAGGTCAACTCTGTGTTTGACCAGTTCCAAACCCAGGTGTTGATTACTACGCCTACTACTCTGGATTTGCAGGAGCTATTTTTGCGCGATCAGGGTAAGTTGCAGGCCTTTCCCCTGGAGTATCAAAATTATCTGGCTCTGCGCCAGGTGCCTGGTTTTGAAAATACGGAATTTGTGCCCTTTGGCATTCCCCACAACAACCCGCTGGTAGGCTTTGAGTGGAATACTCCCCAGGAACAGGCCGCCCTGAAACAGTTTGCGGCCTTTGCTCAATCGGCGGAGATGCAGGCGCTAGCGGCCCAACAGGGGTTTGTGGAAACGGATTACCTGAAAGCTAAACAGACACCGCCGATTCCTGCCGGGGAGGTACTGCTAGCGGCTCAGTCTAACTGGAAACTGCGTAAAGATAGCGGACGCACGGTTTACATGAGTCTGGTGATTGACACGAGTGGCTCAATGGATGGTCAGCGCATCCAGGCCGTGCAGGATGGCTTACGAGTAGCAGCAGGGCAAATAAATGCGGGTAACTACGTTAGCGTAGTGACTTTTGATGATAACCCCGTGCGTCGCCTGCCCTTAGCCCCCTTTGACCAGATCCAGCATCAGCGCTTTTTGGCCACCATTGACCTGCTGCGGGCCGATGGGGCAACAGCCATGTACGATGGGGTGATGGTTGGCCTGGCCGACTTGTTAGAAAAGAAGGCCACAGACCCAACCGGGCGCTTTTATCTGCTGCTGCTCAGCGATGGTGAAGTCAATCGAGGCTTCAGGCTCGATGCGGTTGAAGACATTATGGCCTACAGCGATGTGCGCTTCTACCCCATCGCCTACGGGGAAGTGAACCAGGAGGAATTGCAGGCGATCGCCAGCCTGCGAGAATCTACCGTGCAGCAGGGTAGCCCTGAGACTGTGCAGAGCTTGTTCAAAGACCTGTTCCAGGTCAACCTGTAGACCTACTCTGCTATGACTGCGCCATGGGTAATCCAAACCAACGACTGATTCGTATTCTGGCCCTAGGCTGGCTCGCGTTTTTGGGGCTGGGGTTCGGCCTACGGCAGGCCTTCACCAGCCCTGCCGTCACCGTGATTATTGACCGCAGCTACTGCGCCCCGACCCAGTGGCAACCCCTAGCAGAAGAATACGCCGCCCTCTACGAGCAGCAGACCCAACAGCGACTCAACATCGAGCAGGTGATCTACGTCAGCGATCTGGGACAGGAGGTGGCAGCGGAAGTTCCCACCCCTGAGCAAATCAGAACCTTGAGCACCTTTGGCCGATTTAACGAGGCCCAAATGAACCAGGCCATTGCCGCGCAACCAGAGGCTACGGTGTTGTCCTGTAATGCATTTTGATTGGGCCAAACAGTGGGTTGACGGGAATAGCTAAGGCTGATTGTTTCGCTCTTTTAGAAACTCTGAAAAACGAAAAATGATGGCCTGTGTTGTAGGTTAAGAATCCCACAAGCATTACCCCTTGGATCAAATTGGTCTCTAGAATTTAGGTATGACCCAGCCCTTTACCAGGACAAGAAACACGTTAGCTACAATTTACCTGTTGTTTCAATGTTGATTATGTGATGCCACACCATCCTTTCTAGGAGGTAAATCCCATGAAAAGCATGACTTGGAAGCCTGATCCAGAGAAAGATAAGCAGGTCAACGCTTACCTGGATAGCATGAATCATGCGCCCTATATCACCATAGGAGCCATTCTATTGGGTCTATTTTGTTTGTTCACGGTTATTGTTTTAGTGGGAGTATTTTAGGCGGACATTCCGCAGGTTGACAGGGGTTAATTTAGGAGATAGTGGCGGCAGGCCAGGCAGCCCATAAGGCGAATGATTTTGCTGCGTTCTTCCGAGAGGTTGCTGAGCTGCTGAGCTGTATCCGTGGCGACCAGGTGAATGGCCTGCAACTTCTGCAAAATCC
>CAYUBC010000076.1:9240-11053 GCA_964442885.1 uncultured bacterium
GCTGCTTTTGGTCGAGCACCGTGTCATTGGCTTGAGTGAGTTGCGCTCTGAGTTTGCGTTGGCCGAGACTATAGACCAGCAGCCTCAAGGCCATAGTAGCCAGAATCCAGCACTGCTCCACCCCGCTATTGGCAGATTACTTTGGAGGTTTATTCAGAAGAGTAATGCCCTAGATTGCGGTGCCCTCAAGTTACCCTTTGCATTGATAGCGATGTGTTGAATTAGCTAACCAGCCTCAAAATAGAGGCAGCCCTGACAGGGGCCAGCAGGATTTACAGCGCAGCGTACTAGCTCAGAGCGGGCGTTGTAGCGGCAGGTCGCATCGCCGATGACGGTGCGATCTCCTAGTCTCGATACCTCATCCAACCGAGGGGCTGGCTTGACGTAAAGCACCATACTATCCAACTGATAGCGACCGGCCCGCAGTACGTAGCGATGCCGTCGCTCCAGGATGGTGTAGGCCTTGCCCTCAAACTCAACCCAGGCTCCGGGCTGGGGCAAGGAGGGCCAATAGACCTGGCCCAGGATTTTACAGGGCTCACTGAGGATTAGCTCTGTGGGCAGTAAGGGTTGCTCCATAACTCCCATAATGGGCTAATTTTCCTGACGCTCTACAGCAAATCCAGCCGCGCTTTCAGAATAGCGGCCTGGGCCTCGGCCTCAGCCAGGGCATCTCGCGCCCCCTGCACCACTTCCGCCGGAGCCTTATCGACAAAGCCAGGATTGCTCAGCCGTCCAGCAAGGGACTTGATTTCGGCCTCAATCTTGGTCAGGTCTTTTTCGAGTTTGGCCCGCAGAGCATCAATATCCACAATGCCGGTGAGAGGAATCAACACCTGCACGGTTCCCGTCACCCCGGCAAAGAGCTTGCGGGGTTCATCGGGCGGGGGAGATACGGTTGCGACTGAGCCATTGGTCGCAACCGCCTGGGGGCTGGGGGCGACGGGCATAGGTTTCCAGGCAGGCGCAGCTTTTATGGGCTTAACCCGCGTCTGGGGTGTCTCTGGCCCCACCACCTCCTGCCACCAGTGGTCGATGGTTTGCTTTACCTGCTGCCGGTCGGTGGTGGTGAGCAGATGGCGACGGGTGAAGCTAATCACGTACCATAGGCCCACCAGTTCCATCAGGCTGCCGAACAGTGGTGTGCTATCCACGGCAGATACCACGCCGCTGGCTAGCTTCAGCCCTATCAGGCCAGCTAAAATCCACAGCAGGGTAAAAGCAGGGCGGCGCAGGTCGGCAAAAAACGACTCGGCGTAGTGCAGTGGTTCTTCCAGCAGCGGCTGCATGGCTTGCCAAAAATTCTGCACAACGGCGATCGCCTGGCGGCTATCTAGCTTGGCGGAGCCATTACCTGACTCGGCCCCAGGCTCAGCATCGTGGGCCGTAGACAGCGGTTGCTTGCCACCCAGAATGACCAGAGTGTCAATTTTGCCGAGATCCTTAACATAGTCGGCGGTGGCGTGAAGGATGTGGCGTTCCTCGGCGCTTTCACTCTCCAGAATGGTCTCAATCCGCAAGCCCGGTTTGATGCCAGCCTCGGCTCGCAGGTTGCGCACCGTGCGCACGGTGTTGAACAATAGCTCAAACTGATGCTCCAGAGTGCCATCCACCAAACCAGGGAATGCCTCAGGATAGGGCTGCACCGCAAGGAATTGGTCATCTGCCACCTGGGTGAGGGTATGCCATACCTCTTCGGTAATGTGGGGCATAAAGGGATGCAGCAGCTTGAGAATGCCATCCAGCACAAAGGCCAGGGTTTGCTGGGCGGTGCGTTTAGAGGCCCCATTCTCCTGCAGGCGGGGTTTGACCA
>CAYUBC010000077.1:0-10831 GCA_964442885.1 uncultured bacterium
AGAGTTACCAATGCAGGTGGTGCAGCCATAGCCCACCAGGTTGAAGCCCAGGGCATCTAAATCGGTCTGGAGCCCCGCCTGCTCCAGGTAGTCAGACACCACCTGGCTGCCGGGGGCCAGGGAGGTTTTTACCCAGGGCTTAACGGTGAGCCCCCGCTGCCGCGCTTTGCGGGCTACCAGCCCCGCCCCAATCATCACTGAGGGGTTAGAGGTGTTGGTGCAGCTGGTGATGGCGGCAATGACTACATCGCCGTCCGTGAGAGTATAGTTGGCTCCGTCCACAGGTACCGAGCGCTTTTCGGCATAGTTTTTGCCGCTAAAGCTTGGAAAATCTGCGGTCTTAAACTGACTAGCCAAATCCGGCAGACGCACCCGGTCTTGGGGTCGCTTTGGCCCCGCCAGGGAAGGCTCAACCGTAGCCAGATCCAGGGCCAGGGCATCGGTAAAGATGGGTTCTGGGGTGCTCGTATCGCGCCAGAGCCCCTGAGCCTTGGCGTAGGCTTCTACCAGGGCAATGCGGTCTGGTTCGCGGCCCGAAAACTCCAGATAATGCAGAGTTTCAGCGTCAATGGGGAAGAAGCCGCAGGTGGCACCATACTCCGGAGCCATGTTGGCAATGGTGGCGCGGTCGGCCAGGGTGAGGTGGTCTAAACCGTCGCCGTAAAATTCTACAAACTTGCCTACCACGCCTTTCTGACGCAGCATTTGCACCACAGTCAGAACGAGGTCGGTGGCGGTTGCCCCCTCCGGCAGTTGCCCGGTTAGCTTAAAGCCCACAACTTCAGGAATCAGCATTGAAATTGGTTGCCCCAGCATGGCGGCTTCGGCTTCAATGCCGCCGACTCCCCAACCCAGAACGGCCAGACCATTAATCATGGTGGTATGGCTGTCGGTGCCCACCAGGGTATCGGGATAGGCCACGGTTTCGCCATCTACGGCCTTGGTCCACACCACCTGGGCCAGGTACTCCAGGTTGACCTGGTGGCAAATGCCCGTCCCCGGCGGCACCACCCGAAAGTTGTCAAAGGCGGTTTGGCCCCAGCGCAAGAAGGCATAGCGCTCGTAGTTGCGCTGAAATTCCTTCTCCACATTTTCCTCAAAGGCGCTGGTGCTGCCAAAGGCGTCTACCATCACCGAGTGGTCAATCACTAAATCTACCGGGGAGAGCGGGTTAATCTTGTCAGGATCGCCGCCTAAATTGACCATAGCGTCACGCATGGCGGCCAGATCCACCACAGCAGGCACACCAGTGAAGTCTTGCATTAGCACGCGGGCCGGACGATAGGCAATTTCGCGGCTGGAGGTCTGGGTGTGTAACCAGTCTGCCAGGGCCTGTACATCGGCAGCGGTAACGGAGCGACCGTCTTCGTAACGCAGCAGATTTTCTAATAGAACCTTGAGGCTAAAGGGTAGCCGACTAATATCACCCAGGTGCTTAGCGGCCTCAGGCAAACTATAAATTGTGTAGGTCTGGCCAGCAACAGTCAGGTAGGTTTTGGCGTTAAAACTGTTCACAGGGGGCTCCATTCTCCGATTGCAACATACTGGGCAGCCAAGGACGTGTGGCGCGGGACGTCTGCCCAAACGATGCGATCTTACCGTTTCTCGATGGAATTACTGTAAACCCAATGGCTAAACCGCCAGAAATTAATGTAGTCGCTTTTCGGATAATCTAATTAATATAGGTGATATAGGTGATATCAAGTGCCTTAGGCGAAATTTGCCCGAGAGCTTGTGTGAATTGTTTGGTACTGAGTGACTCATTGCGGAGCCCACAAGCGTTTGTTATTGAATGATTTGATGCCTAGCTCACGTCATCGCCACGGGTTAGTCTGCCTGAGTGCTCCTTCCCTGGGGGTGTATTGATGCATTGTCCCTTTTGCCAACATCCTGACAACCGGGTGCTAGAGTCGAGAGCGGCGGAGTCAGGACGCAGCATTCGACGGCGGCGAGAGTGTTTACGCTGTGAGCGGCGATTTACCACCTACGAACGCATTGAGTATGTGCCCGTTACGGTGATCAAGCGCAGCCAGGAGCACGAATTATTTAATCGGTCCAAACTGCTGCGCGGCATTGTTCGAGCCTGCGAAAAAACCACGGTATCGCCCCAGGTAATGGAAGGCATTGTGGATGACATTGAGGCAGAACTGCAGCAGCGCCACCATCGGGAAGTGACCAGTGCTGAAATTGGTGAAATGGTGCTGGTTAAATTGCAAGCCGTTAATGAAGTAGCCTTTGTCCGGTTTGCCTCTGTTTATCGGCAATTCCAGGGCATTCGGGATTTTGCTGAGACCCTTAATCAACTCCGGGACGGGCAACGGCAGGATGGGCCGCAAGAGGATCCTCTAAATATTGCTGAGTCAGGGTTGGGCAATGGGCGCGCCCGTTCTTACCCAGTGTCTACCCTAACCCCTTAAGTGATTGCAGGAAGGTAATTGGCGGCTAACCTGGGCTGGTAATTCTCCCCAAAACTTTAAATCGGCTGTTCAACAACCCGATCTCATCGGCTATAATTTTAATCCTGTGGGTTTATCGGGCGGTCTTAAGTCGGCTAATTTTTGGCACGGCAAAGGCTTCTATGACTGAGTCGATTGTTTTGTACGTCTGCACAGCAAACCGCAGTATTACGGAGAAAATCATAGGAAAACACTAGCATGCTCAATCAGGACGTAAAGGACACTGGTATCGGGTTTACACACGAAGACTTTGCCGCGCTGCTGGATAAGTACGACTACCACTTCAACCCTGGCGACACCGTCACGGGTACTGTGTTTAGCCTTGAGCCCAGGGGTGCCCTGATTGACATTGGCGCTAAGACAGCGGCGTTTCTGCCGATTCAGGAAATGTCTATCAACCGGGTAGATCATCCTGAGGAGGTATTGCGCTCCAACGAAACCCGTGAGTTCTTTATCCTTACTGACGAAAATGAAGATGGGCAGTTGACCCTTTCCATCCGCCGGATTGAATACATGCGGGCTTGGGAGCGGGTGCGCCAGCTTCAGCAGGAAGATGCTACGGTTCGCTCCGGTGTCTTTGCTACCAACCGTGGCGGTGCGCTGGTTCGCATTGAAGGCCTGCGGGGCTTTATTCCGGGTTCTCACATCAGCACCCGCAAGCCCAAGGAAGATTTAGTGGGTGAAGATCTGCCCCTGAAGTTTTTGGAAGTTGACGAGGAACGCAACCGTCTAGTGTTGAGCCACCGTCGTGCTCTGGTTGAGCGCAAGATGAATGGCCTGCAAGTGGGCGAAGTGGTAGTGGGTGCTGTCCGCGGTCTTAAGCCCTACGGTGCGTTTATTGACATCGGTGGTGTTAGCGGCCTGCTGCACATTTCGGAGATTTCCCACGACCACATTGATACCCCCCACAGCGTCCTCAACGTGAACGACGAAATCAAGGTCATGATTATTGACCTGGATGCTGAGCGCGGTCGGATTTCCCTGTCTACCAAGCAGCTTGAGCCTGAGCCGGGTGATATGGTGAAGAACCCTGACCTGGTCTACGACAAGGCTGAGGAAATGGCGGCTAAGTACCGAGAGCAACTGCGTAAGCAGGCGGCTGAGAAAGAAGCGGCGCTCAACAGCTCAGAGGTTGACGTTTACAACGACGAGGAAGAGGAAGTCGCTTTAGCTGTTGACTGATCTCTACTGCCAAGGCCACTGCCTTCCCGACATTGAGGCCATCGTCTTCGATAAGGATGGTACTCTGGCGGATTCTCGTGATTTTTTAGAGAAGCTGGCTAGAGCTAGGGTTCAGCGCTGTGTCGAGGCTGTCCGGCTTCGGTTCGGTTGGGTTCTCCCTGGATTGGCTGAGTCCCTAAGGCTAAGCCTTGGGCTAAACCCTGCTGGGCTAGATCCAGAGGGGCTCATGGCAGTGGGCACCCGCCAGGCCAACGAGCAGGCCATGCTAGCTGTCTTGCGGCAAGCTGGCGTTGATGCTGATGACCTGGCGGCCTTAGTGGAGGAAGCGTTTGAGGCCGCGGCTAGTCTTCTACGGCCCAAGGCGGCCTATACTCCTCCTTTTCCAGGTACTCAGGCTTTGCTTGCCAGGCTGGGCACCAGTTCACTACGAGTGGCTGTGTTCTCCTCGGATAGCGCCGCAAATGTAGACGAGTTTTTGACCTACTATGGCTTACATCCCTGGGTGGATGATTGGCAAGGCACGGTACCGGGCGATCCGGCTAAGCCAGAGCCCACGCTGCTCTATCGGCTGTGCGATCGCCTGCAAGTAAACGTTGCTAAGACCGTCATTATTGGTGATAGCTGGGCAGATTTACATCTGGCCAAAAACGCAGGGGCCGCTGAGTTTTTGGCGGTGTCGGAGGGTTGGGGACGGTCTCCGATGGCTGGAGCCAGTTTAATTTTGACCACCTGGGATGACCTGACCATTGGCAATAGCCAGCCGAATTCCCATGAAACTAGGGATAAATGCGGTAGTCTGTGATATAGGCTTAATCCTGGATTTTTAGCCTGAACCTAAACCCCAGTTGGGTTTGTGTGATTGTTGGTTAACTGTAAGTGCGCCAGTCGCCACCGTCAAAATCCATTGAGGGGTGAAGGCGCTGAACTTGACTTTTAAGAAAGAGGGTCGGTCATTGTCTAAACGTTATCTATTTACGTCAGAGTCGGTTACTGAGGGGCATCCTGACAAAATCTGCGATCAAATCTCAGATACCATTCTGGACGAACTATTGACTCAAGATCCCTTCAGTCGGGTAGCGGCTGAGGTAGTGGTCAACACTGGGTTGGTGTTAATTACTGGTGAAATCTCCTCCCAGGCGTCGGTCAACTATGCCGCCGTGGTGCGCCGCAAAATCCAGGAGATTGGCTACATAGACCCAACCAACAACGGCTTTTCGGCGGATAGCTGCGCGGTTATGGTGACTCTGGATGAACAATCGCGCGATATTGCCCAGGGCGTTGACCAGGCCCAGGAAACCCGCGCCGACTCCAGCGATGAAGCCTTTGACGCCATTGGCGCAGGCGACCAGGGCATTATGTTTGGCTTTGCCTGCAACGAAACCCCTGAACTGATGCCCTTGCCCATTAGTTTGGCTCACCGCATTGCTCGCCAACTGGCCAAGGTGCGTAAAACTGGACAACTGGCGTATCTGCGCCCCGATGGCAAAACCCAGGTAACGGTTGCCTATGAAGACGGCAAGCCCGTGGGTATCGACACGATCCTGGTCTCTACTCAACACACGGCGACCATTGGTTCCATTACCGATGAAGCCGCCGTGCAGGAAAAGATTAAGACCGACCTCTGGGATCAGGTGGTTCTGCCGGTGTTTGGCGATCTGTCCGTTAAGCCCGACGTTACGACCCGATTCTTGGTTAACCCCACGGGCAAGTTCGTCATTGGTGGCCCCCAGGGAGACTCTGGGCTAACGGGCCGCAAAATTATCGTAGACACCTACGGCGGCTACTCTCGCCACGGGGGTGGTGCCTTTTCCGGTAAGGATCCCACCAAGGTTGACCGCAGCGCTGCCTACGCCTGCCGCTACGTGGCTAAAAACATTGTTGCCGCTGGGTTGGCGGATAAGTGCGAAGTGCAGTTGAGCTATGCCATTGGTGTGGCCCGACCAGTTAGTATTTACCTGGAGACCTTTGGCACTGGCAAACTCAGCGAAGAGCGGCTGCTGGAGTTGGTGAAGGCTAATTTTGAGCTACGTCCGGCGGGCATTATTGCCGCCTTTAACCTCCAGCAGTTGCCGCAGCAGCGGGGCGGGCGCTTCTATCAAGAAGTAGCCGCCTATGGGCACTTTGGCCGCTCTGACCTGGATTTGCCCTGGGAAGCCACCGATAAAGCCGAGCTTCTAGCCAGGGCGGCGGATCAGTTATTTGCTGTACCGAGCTAAAACCGCCTATGGTGTCTTGGGCGCTAAAGGAATGGGATGCCGCAGTAACCGCCCTGTTGCGAGGCGATACTATCCTGCTGCTGCGCAAGGGCGGCATTCGTGAACAGCAGAAGCCGTTTACCGTAGCATCCCATCAGGTCTTGTTACTGCCGACCTTTGAGCATCAAGCCGCTGCTCTGCTTAAACCCGCCTACCAGCCCTTACTCGCGGATCCACCCTCAAGCGACACGAGCGACACCGCCTGCTTCCGGGGCTGGGCCGAAATTACCCAGGTCGTGGCCGTACCGTCTGAAGCCGCCGCCCTGGCGCTGCTGCCCTATCTGATCTGGAATCAGCGCTTTATTGAGGAGCGCGTGCAGTGGCAGCCAGAGCGCCCGCTCTATGGTCTGCTGCTGCGAGCCTATAGCCTGAAAACTCCCCTGACGTTGCCTCGCCATGCTGGCTACCGGGGCTGTCGGTCGTGGGTAGAGCTAGGCCAGACGGTAGCGGTAGACACGGGTATACCCGTGATGTCTGAGTCGGCTTACCAAAGCCAAGCCGACGCTATTGTGGCGGCGCTGTCTTAGGTTCTGCGCCTAGCGACTGGTAGGGCCGATGAGGATGCTAATTCAACCCATCGCAGTAGAAAATCGAACATAGGTAAGGGTTGGCCACTCCTGGCACATCGGCATAGGCTACAGCTCGAATATTTGTTTTTTCCGGGATATTGAGGAAAACCCTTAGCCTAAATCATCCCTTCCAGGGCGGTTTGCAGGTCAGCGGTGAGCTGGGCGATCGCCTGCTTGCGGTTGGCCTGGTAGGCGGGCCAGCGATCGCTGACCGAAATCGGTTCTCCTACCGTTACCACGGCCACCTGTGGCCCCAGCTTTGGCCTGGGATAGGGGTTTTTGCCTTCTATCAAACAAACAATATCCCGCAAAATCAGTAGGGTTTCGGCAAATCGTTCAGCGGTGGGGCGTTCCCTGACATACTGACCGGTCACCGCTACAAAGTTTTCAACCAGTCGCATGTGCCACATTCGCAGGTCGGCTTCCTCAGCCTCGCGATCTGCCAGACCTTGTGCCACGGCTGATACAGGCTGATCGGTAGCCAGATCTTGGCGGAAGATGCGCTCCCAGCCAGCCTGCTCAATTCTGCGGCAGCGGTCGATGGCATTTCCCCTGGGGGGCAGTTGAAAATAGGTTTCTGCCACCTCCAGGGCGGCATTGCGGAGCGTTTCTAGCCGCTCACCCAGGTCGGTAGTGTCAGCCTCGCCAGAACCTTTGGACGGCAACGGCATCTGGTACACCCGATGGTAGTAGGATTCCATCACCGCCAGGAGATGTTCTCCCAAATTGAGCAACCGTTGATAGCGCTGCTGCATGGCTGGATCAGATCCCCAGTCTGGCTCTAATTCTGTAGAAGTAAGTTTCTGGGGAAAGGAACGGCTGGTGGACAAATTACCATTGCCTGTCAAACCGCTGTCTAACTCCAAGCGGTTTAGCCATTGGTCGAGCTGATTCCAGGGCGGGGTTGAGTATCGGTAAGCAATGCCCAGCGGTAGCAACGTTACGCCTGCCGGGTTTCCCGCTTTTTGCAGGTCTTCTACACACCAAAAACTCAACTGGGCCACCCCCGGCTCCAGGGGGCTGACCAACTCAGTATGGCCGTTGTTGCCACCCTCCGGGGCTGCCGCTATGGGCCACCGTCCCTGAGCAAAGAGCTGCCGGGCCGAGCGCAGGCCCTGCCGATCCACCTTGCCGCGCTGAATGGGCGTACCACCCAGGCGAGCATAGAGCCAAGCTACCCAGGCCCCAGCCCAGAGGGGAATGCCGCGATCGTAGATAAAGTGAGTATGAACAGGCCGCTCCAGGGAAATGCCTAATTCTCGTGCCCGGCGAGGCACGGCAGACCACAGCAGGTGAGCCAGACAAAAGGCATCCTGCGGACTGGGGTGGCGAAAGGCAATCATCAATCGTTGCTGACCGGCCTGAAAGTCCTTCAGCAGATACACCAGAGGGTCAACGTTGTTAGTCTCAACTCGCTGAATTTTTTCACGCCAGCGTACCCAGAGCGGTAGACCCAACTGTACCGCCCTCAGCACGAGGACATTAGGCCTAGGAGGAAGAAAGCCCAGTGGCGGCTGAGCCCCAGAAGAAGATTGCATCAAAACTACGACAACCGAGAGGAGTTCTGCAAAGGAGCTAACTTAAAAGTCCAAGAAGCGCACTGCTATCTTACCCCTCAGCCCAACGCCCGAAACTCTAATAACCCACCCTTCCAAAATCCAAAATTGCTAACCCACCCCTGCCCCTCCCAAGAGGGGATCCATCCCTTGCTCCTCCCAGGAGGGGATGGCCTGCCAAAATCGCAAATTGTCACTCCAAAATCGCTAACCCACCCCTGCCCCTCCCAAGAGGGGATGCCGCAACCTAAAACCCCAAACCTGAAATTCAGCTCCCCTTCCCCTCCAGGCTTACTTGGCCCAGCCTGCACCCAGGCCGTAAACCCGGTACTTACCCCTCATTTTCGATTTTTTGCTAAATGAAGCCCTTAATAAAGGTTCTGTAAACAAACTCAAGCCTGGCATTGTTAAATCCGTAGAAACCCGGTTTAATGACGAAAGTCTGAGCGGGTAAGCCCCGCTAGTCCAGGAAATCGTCACTCCAGATCGTCACCCATACCCTTACCCATATATAGGAGTTTCTACTGTCTCCTCTGGCCTGGTCAGAGGACTCTAGGTGCACTACCGCTTTCTGTCTTTAGAGCTATCGCTACTCTAGCGCTGAGTTCGCAGGCAGTTCCTAGAGATGTTGTTAGCAGTGGAATTGACGCAGTTATGATTTCCTCGAATTATTGTACCGAGCGCGCTAAGCCCAACTCAGCTACCCTGGCCTCCCATCAATCCTCTTTTCGCCCAGGAGGCTCTTCCGAGCAACTTACCCCAGCCATGCCCTGGCTGCTAGAAACGCTTTTGCATAACCTGGATTTTGACCTGGAGCAGGTGGCCGACGTTATTGATCCGATTTTGACTGCCCAAAATCATTGCCGGGAATCTGGCTTTTATGTGCAGGGAATTGTGGTCAGCGATCGCTGTTTTATTGCCACCAATCTAAACCCCCATCGCGCGATTTGGGCCTCCTCCTGCGGAACCCACTGGCTGCTCGGCCAGAGTGCTCACTGTGGCCTTACGCTGGTGGAAGGTAATGTTGCTCGCTATCATGCCACTTTGGACTTTAACCCCCAGGAGGGGTTTTGGCTGACCGACCTGGGCAGCGCCCTTGGTACCCAGGTTAACGGTCGGCCCCTGGTGGCCGACCAGCCCCATCTCCTGCAAGAAGGTGATGTGGTGCAATTAGGCGATCTATGCTTTGAGTTCTTGCAGGACTTTTGCCCAGTGTATATCTGGAACCCTGCCTACCTGGCGGCAGTAGATGCCGAACGTTCCCTGGCCTAGCGACGCTGGTAGCGCATCCCAGGCAGTTGGGTTACCGCGCCCATTAGCTCTAGCTGCACTAGGCCGCTGAGAATCTCCCCGGTAGGTTTGGCGACTTGCTGCACCAGGGTATCGAGCTTAACGGGTTCGCTACCAATGGCGGCCATGAGCACCGCTAAGTCCGGCGGCAGTTCACTCAGGGGTTCACCTTCGGCCTGGCCTGGCGACAACACAGCGGGGTCATCTAACTGGGGAATTTGTCCCAGGGCTTGAATTAGCGTGGTGTCGTCTAAAATCATTTGCGCCCCCTGGCGAATTAACTCCAGACAGCCCAGGCTGCGGGGGTTATCTAACGAACCCGGCAGAGCAAACACCTCGCGCCCAAAGTCGTTGGCGAGGCGGGCCGTAATCAACGCGCCAGAGCGGGATGGGGCTTCTGTAACCAGCACTATGCGGCTCAAGCCAGCAATAATCCGGTTGCGGCGGGGAAAGTGGATGCGATCAGGCGGGGTATGGTTGGGATGTTCGCTCAGCAACAGCCCGGCCTCAACGATACGCCGTTGCAGCGCCCGGTTGGCCCAGGGATACACACGATTGACGCCAGTACCCAGCACGGCAATGGTAAAGCCGCCGCTGTCGAGGGTCTGGCTGTGGGCGTGGCGATCGATGCCGCTGGCCAGACCCGACACCACAATCACATCATGGGTCGCGAGTTGCTGGGCCAGGCGGCGTGTCCAGCGCTGACCGTAGTCTGAGGGGTCGCGGGTACCAACAATGGCCACTGCTGGCATCGTTTGCACCGCGCTGGCCAATTCTGTACGGCCCCGGTAATAGAGCAGCGGTGGTGGATCGGCAATTTCGTAAAGCAGTGGTGGATAGTCGCGATCCGCTGGGGTCCAAAAATTAGCCCCCTGTTGCTCACATTCGGTCAAGGCAGCCTCTGGATCGACGGTCTGCCGATATTCAACCAGGCTGGCCCCTAACCCCAGGCCAATGCCATCTACCTCTAACAACTGGGAGCCATCCGCCTGCCAGGCCGTGGCTAAACTACCAAAGTGACTATGCAGCCGCTTCAGCAAAACTGGCCCCATGCCCCTGGCTTGGGACCACGCTACCCAATAGGCCCGTTCTGTGGTCAAGGGTCATCCTCGGATGGATTGCCCCTAGTGTGCCCGGTAGAGAGTAAGGATGGGGGATGAGCAGGTTATTGATACGTCAGGTTTCTTTCCCTAACAGAGCTGACAGGGTCGCATTCTGGATGAAAAAGGGCCAAATCAAAAAGGGTCAGCAAGGGATAATTCCTCGCTGACCCGCACTGACTCAGTTCTCTCAACGATCGCCCGGGGTGTCAGATCTTCCCAAAGCCAGTTGCTCCGGAAGGTTATCCCAGCGCGTTAGCGCCTGATACCACTTCCAAAATTTCCTGGGTAATGGCGGCCTGACGGGCTTTGTTGTAGGTCAGGTTGAGGGACTTGCCCAATTCCTTGGCGTTGTCGCTGGCGTTGTTCATAGCCGTCATCCGGGCGGCCAGTTCGCTGGCCGCTGATTCTTGCAGCGCCCGC
>CAYUBC010000078.1:0-8659 GCA_964442885.1 uncultured bacterium
TTGAGTACCAAACCTTAATTAAGCGGATGTTGACTGAGTATGTGGAGCTTAGTAACCGCCACCCTAGCTCAGATATTGAGACTTTTTTGATTGTAGATGAGGCTAAAGCTCACTATATCTGGATGAATCTTGGTTGGCAAAATGGTGATCGGGTTACCGGGATGACAGTCTATGTTCGGATTCGGGAGGGTAAATTCTGGATTGAAGAAGATTGGACTGAAAACGGCATTGCAACTGATCTAATTCGCGAAGGGATTCCCAAAGAGGATATTGTATTGGCATTCCATGAGCCTAAAATGAGGCCATATACGGAATTTGTTATAGCGCAAAGCTAGCAGCTTTAAACCTGCAACCCGTGCAAATTGGCATACAGCCCCTCGGCTTCTAGCAGTTCCGGGTGGGTGCCGACTTCCACGATCTGGCCCTGGTTCAGCACCACAATCTGGTCGGCCCGGCGAATGGTCGAGAGGCGATGGGCCACCACAAAGGTAGTGCGACCTGCCATCAACCCCTGGAGGGCTGACTGAATCAAAGCTTCGGAGGCGGTATCCAGGGAGGCGGTGGCTTCGTCGAGAATCAGCACGCTGGGGTCGCGAATTAGGGCGCGGGCAATGGTGAGCCGCTGGCGCTGACCGCCGGAGAGCTTGGCCCCGTTTTCCCCAATGGGCGTGTCTAGCCCTTGCGGTAGCCGACGGATAAATTCGTCGGCGTTGGCATCCTCTAGCGCTCGATGCAGGCGGGTTTCCTCTACGCCGTCGGTGCCGTAGAGGACGTTGTCGCGCACCGTGCCCTCAAACAAAATAGTGTCTTGAGACACGACCGATACCCAGCGGCGGTAGGTGCGTAAGTCGAGGTCGTTCATATCCTGGCCATCCAGATAAATTGCCCCTTCGGTAGGGCGCAAAAATCCAATCACCAGGTTAATCAACGTCGATTTGCCTGCCCCCGATGGCCCCACCAGCGCTACGGTTTGACCAGGGGATACGGTCAGGGAAATATTGTGCAGAGCCGGGTGGGTTTGATGGGGATAGGTGTAGCCCACCCGCTCAAAGCGAAAGTCTCCTTTGACCTGGGTAACCGCTGGTTTACTCTGGTTTTGTTCCAGATCGGGGCACTCCAGCACCTCACCTACGGAGCGAATGGCCTCAAATCCAGTAGAAATTTGGGGCATCACCGTCAAAATCATCACCGTGGACTGGGTCAATGTGTCGAAATAGCCCGACAACAGCACTACGTCTCCGGCTGTCATCCCGTGGCGGCCCTGGTAGGCCAACCAGGCGGCGGTGATCAAACAAACGGCATTGAACAACCGCAGGACTACCCAGGTCGAGGCATTGGTAATGGCGTTAATTATATCCAGGCGCATGCCGGCTTCCTTAACGGCCCCCAACTGCTGGTTGGTGCGGCGCAGGGCCTCGGCTTCCACGCCGTGGGCGCGGGTCACGGGCACCAGCTTAATCATGTCGCTCAGGTAGGCCGACATGGCCTCGACCTGGGTACGGAATACGTGATTGCGATCGCGCATAGGCTTGCGCAAACCCCAAATCAGCAGCACCGCCGCTGGCACCGTAGCCAGGTAAAACAGCAGAAACCACGGCGCACGGCGAGCCGTTACCGCAATCGCAATCGCAATGGTCAACACCGCCGAGGGCACAAACTGAAACAGATAGCTGGTCAGCGCTTCGATTTTTTGTACATCCTGCAAGAGCTTGGCCTGCAAGACTCCCGTGCTGCGCTGGCGATAAAAGCCCATCGACAACTCTTGCAACCGCTGAGTCATGGCCGAGCGCAGGTTCGCCTCCATCTGCCGAGTAGCGGCACTCATGGCCCGGATGTGCAGGTAGTGGGTGGGCAGATTTTGCACAATCATCACCAGCAGCAGCACCCCGTTGAGCCACAGCTCACGCAGGTCATGCTGGTCAGGTTGGGCCACAATATCCACCACATTGGCGATAATTAGGGGCCGTACCCATTCAGGACTGTGTTTGATCAGGTAAAACCCGAAGGACTCAACCAGCTTTAGCCAGTCGTTTTGGTACAAACGCAGCAGGGTTAAGACGGGAGTTTCGCTGCGGTAGTGGGTTGTTAACAAGGTCTGAGCAGCGGGAGCAGAGGAGGTAGTCATTGGAAGTTTAGATCGCCAGCATTGCGTCAGCAGTCAGCGCCCAGTCTGAAAACGCGGCAAATTTAACCACGCTGTCTCCACTGAAAGCGGTTTCATCATAGTCTTGTGCCGTTAGCGCCAGCACTGTGACCGGCCCCAATTCTCGCATCTGGTCGGGGTGCCGTAGCGCGGCGAGGTCGGGGCGCACGGTGTAGATGGGCTGGAGTAGATCGGGTGGAGTAGATTGGGTGGAACGGAGTGAACGCCAACACCGGTCTGACTGGTTGGGTTTTGCGGGTGCTAATTCCTAAAACGGCAGCTTCTTCTTGCTGGCCTTGTCGCTGTCGTAGTCTAACTCCTTCAGCTTTTTCATAATGCGGCTAAAGTACTCTTGCATGTAGTCTTCCAGGGTTGTGATGTCGTCTTTGTTGATGCCAAAGGTGCCATAGACTTCATCCATGGGGGCATCGAGGGGCTGGCTACCGGCCACTACCTCCACAAAGGCCAGGCGATCTGCAAAGTTCCAGCCCCACTGGAAAAAGTAGGCTACCCTGCGGATCGCCCGCAGCAAATCCAGCGAAATGCGAGAAATTTTGGCCTCCTGGCCACACTTGCGTTCGCACAGGCGAATAATTTCGTAGGCTCCCCAGGCGCGAGTACCGGCCAGGGGGAAGCTTCGGCTAACCGTTTCTGGGGTAGACAGCGCTTTTACCGCAAACTTGGCAATGTCCTGAGTATCCATATAGGCAATGGGAGCCGCCTCCCCCATCACCCAAATGGCCTGCTTTTCCAGAATGGGTACGGCGTACTGGCCAATCAACCCCTGCAAAAAGCCGCAGGGTTGCAGGATGGTGTAATCCAGGCCGGATTCTGCCAGAAATTTCTCAGTACAGCGCTTAACGTTCATTAACGGCACATGGGGAAATTTCTCAGAATTGAGAATTGAAATGAAGACGAAGCGCTTAATCCCCGCCGCCTGGGTGGCTTGAATCAGATTAACTTTCCCCTGCCAATCTACCTCTTTGACCGACTCAGAAGGGCGCGCCGTCGCCGCATCGATAACCGCCTCAACCCCCTCCAGGGCTGAAGGCAGGGTTGCGGGCTTGGTCAGGTTGCCCCGTACCAGGTCAACTCCCCACTCCCTCAAGAACCCAGCCCGCTGAGCACTCCTAACTAAGCAGCGTACTTCGTGGCCTTCGTCTAGCGCCCGACGTACAATTTGCCTGCCCAGTGTGCCAGTTGCACCAACAACAAGTACTTTCATGAGGGAGATGATACAAAATTTAACTTTCTCTAAGAATATCAGATGTATTCCCCCTCGTGAGCCACAGAGAAGCGATCTACTCTTCGCCGCCCTGCACCCGCAGCATTAGAAACCCAACCCCCAGACCTACCAGGGTTAAGGTAAAGATCAAAATAGCGGTGTTAAAAATTTCAGCGCCCATAGGTTCTCCTTAATTTTCGGTAGCGATTTCTTAACCCCAGGTTTGCCGCGGGGGGCTATCCCTGAAGCAGCCCCTATTTTAGACCAGTTTGGTGACGCCTCTAATGACCATAACGGCCCAACAGTCCACCCTTTCAGCCTCAGCCTCCCTGGCTAGGGGGCCACGCCCTCGCCTTGCTATTACCCTGGGCGACCCCGCTGGCATTGGCCCTGAGGTCGTGCTCAAAGCCTTGGGGGCCAAAGACTGGTCTGCCCTGGCCGACATTAGGCTGTTAGGAACGGCAGACCTGCTGGCTCAAGCCTGGGCTACCCTCAAAGCTAGCCAGCCAGCCCTATCGCTGCCAGCCCTGGCTGATTTGACCATCACCGACATTGCTCTCCCCCAGCCCTGGCCCGACCTGACCCCTGGCCAAACCAGCCCAGCCACGGGAGCCGCCAGCTTTGCCTACCTGCAAACCGCCATTCAACAGACCATGAACGGCGAGTTTGACGCCATTGTGACCGCCCCCATTGCCAAGTCAGCCTGGCAGGCCGCCGGGCACCACTACCCCGGCCAAACCGAACTCCTGGCCGCCGGGGCGGGGGTAGAGCGCTTTGGCATGGCCTTTGTCGCGCGATCGCCCCACACCCACTGGCCCCTGCGCGCTCTGCTGGCCACTACCCACATTCCGCTGCAACAGGTACCCCAAACTCTCACGCCAGCTCTCCTGAGCGCCAAGCTCGACCTGTTGATTGCCAGCCTGGGCCATGACTTTGGCCTCACCCATCCCAAAATTGCTGTAGCTGGCCTCAACCCCCACAGTGGCGAGGGGGGCCAACTAGGCCGCGAAGAGCAAGACTGGCTTATCCCCTGGCTAGAGCAGCAGCGCCAGCGCTACCCCCAGGTGCAGCTAGATGGCCCCATCCCGCCCGATACGCTCTGGGTGCGCCCAGGGCAGGCCTGGTTTGGCAGCGACCCCACTGCCGTCGTTCAGGCCCACGACGCCTACCTGGCTTTGTATCACGACCAGGGCCTCATCCCTGTCAAGCTGATGGCCTTTGACCGGGCCGTAAACACGACCCTGGGGCTGCCCTTCATCCGCACCTCCCCCGACCACGGTACTGCTCTCGACATTGCTGGCCAGAGCATCGCCGACCCCAGCAGCATGGTGGCGGCCATTGAACTGGCCATCGAACTGGCCCAAACCCGGTTAACCCGATCTTCCTAAATCCGGGCGTTAACCCCTTTCCCAAACGTTGCCATTCCTTTACATACCAGAGGGCAAGGCCGAGAAAAATTACAGCAATTATTAATGGCACTGCCCGCAGATTAAGCGGAGAATAAAGCAGTGTTAGTTAGCCAAACCCCAAAAATATCAGTAAACTAAGATACGGAATCTCAAGATTCTTGACGGATTGTGTGAGTTTGTATTTAGTTTTGTGTAGATCCTTCTATATTTACAGGGTTCAACTATGCTTCAGTCCCTCCACTACTCCATTGAGGTTATTCGCGATGAAGCCCGACAGCTTGTGCAACAGGGGCTAGTGGGTCGGCATCAGCCTATCTACACGCTCTGCCGTCATATCCCCGCTAGAGAGTGGGCTGTAGTTGAGGTGGAACTGGAGTCTTCAGGCTTTTTGCTGCGCGATTGCGTGGCCGACCTAATGGGCCGCGAAGATTGGGAAAACGACTAGTGCAGCGTCAAGCCTCAAAATTAGGGTTTGCATAGGTTGGGTGAAACGAAGTGAAGCCCAACGACAGCAGGCTTTGTTGGGTTCCGCTAGCGCTTCACCCAATCTACAGATTAAGGCTTGACAGACCACTAGTATCTGAAGGCCGAAGGCCGAAGGCAACTCGCGCAGCGTCGCCAGAGGCGTTAAGCAGAATAGGAATTACGGATCCACGTTGCGATTGGGGTCGCCATAGCGGTAGTTTCCTGTCTGCATTCTGACCTTTGTGGCCATATCTGGAGGGACTTCGGACACGCCCCAGTGGGCTTGAATAGCTTGAAGTAACTGGTCTTGCTGCACTCGTAGGCTAGGGATGGCCCAGCCTCGGTTAATAATGGCAAACCATACTGGCCCCTGGTTAGCGGTGGGAACCATGCCAGCCAGGGCGCTGACTTCAGCCAGACTGCCAGTTTTTACGGCAGCGGTGGGAGGGATGCGGCGGTCAATTAGGGTGCCAACGTCTTCCCCTGACACGGGCAGTACATCGGCAATGGAGTAGCCCTGCTGACTCAGTTCTCGTTGCAGCGCCACCGTCATAGCGACAGCAGCCCGGGCAGACATCTGGTTATCCATACCCAGCCCTGACCCATTCACCAGGCTCAGTTCTCCCGCTGGCAGGTCGGCCATTGTGGAGGCCGTTTCAACCACCACCCGTGCCCCACCGGCTAGGTCAGCCACCTGCTGAGACATAACATTATTGCTATAGATATTCATAGCCTTGAGAATGGCTACCAGCGGTAGGGACTGGTGGCGCACTATCCAGGCTACGGCAGGATCCACAGCGTTAGCCGGAATCCGCTGCACCGAACCCTCAATTTGCAGGCTGGGCTGGGGTGTGCCGGGCTCTAGTTGACGGTAGGCATTCCAGACCTCGGCATTCCAGCTAGCGGTAGACATAACCTGCTTGAGGGCAGCGGCAGAGTCGTCGGGGTCTTCCTGAAAATTCATTGTAAACGGGCCAACTACCAGCAGATTCCCCGTTATTTGCTGAATTCCCAAGGCTTGCAGGTGGTTGGCCAGGACAATGCCTTCTTCCCACACAAAGAGCGGGTCGCCGCTACCCTGCACAATTAAATCACCGACCAGCACCCCATTTTCGATAGTGCCGTTGATGCCAACCAGGGTGTCAAAACGATGATCCAGAGGCCAGGTCTTCACCGCCGCCAGAGTAGTGGCTATTTTCGTCAACGATGCAGCGGGCATTAGCACGTTGCCCTGATGCTGGGCAATGGCGCTATCGCCAACCTGGATCCAAATCCCCTGTGCTGGGAGAGCCCAGCCCTGGCGCTGCAACCCATCAAGATACTGGGCCAGAATGCTGTCAATAACCGGGTCGCGGCTGAGGCCAACAATCCAACTGGAGCGCCACTCTATCCGTAGGGCTTCCCCCGTCAGGCCGGAGGGCTGCAAGGGCTGAGATTCTCCTGTCCCCAACAGCACTGACAATAGGCCCAGGGGCGTGGTAAGTAAGGTTAGCAACGCTACTCGCACAACTATCCTCAACGCGGTAATGGGAGCTTTAGGGCTAATTCCCCTCCAACCATACACCAGGTATAGCGGAATGGTGGTAGGGAGTAGCTTCCTATTTTAGGGGGTAGCTGGTTACACTGGAATTTAGGGAAAGTGTCTGTGGACTTGGTAAAGTAGAGCCATTCTGGTGAGCCATGATTAGGCTTGGGAACTCGGAGGGTTAGCAATGAGTGAGCAAAATTCATACGAACTGCTAGGGCTGACGGAAGCCTCGACCTTCGAGGAAATTCAGGAGGCTCGCGATCGCTTGATCGACGAATGCAGCGAAGAACCCAAGCAAAAAGCGGCCATTGAAGCCGCCTATGATGCCATTTTGATGGAGCGGCTAAGGCTGCGCCAGGAAGGCAAAATTAAAGTGCCCGACCGCATTCGGTTTGCCGAAAACGCCCCTGCACCCGCCTCAACCAGCAATTCAACGCCGACCTTGCCTCGCCCAGAATGGTTGTCTAATCTGGTGGATACCCCCAGCCGCGACGATGTGATTTGGCCTGCAGCAACCTTTGGCGGGTTGGCGCTGCTGGGGTTCTATGCCCCATCCCTGGCGCTGGCCGTGGCGATTGGGGCCGCTATCTATTTCCTCAATCGTAAGGAAAATAAGTTCTGGCGCTCGGTGCTGCTGACGATTGCAGGACTGGCCGCAGGGCTGGTGTTGGGCCTCACGGTGGGGCAACTGCTGATTCCCCAGGGCGCTCAATTTGCCTGGGCCACCCCAGATGCGATCGCCGCCGCAATTACGTGCTTGTCCCTATGGACGATCAGCAGCTTTTTGCGCTAAGTCAATAAACCTAGTCTCCCGGCACTCTCCTGTCCAGGAAAGTGCTTTTAGCGGTTTGAAACTCATTTTTTAGGGTGCGTTCTCGTTCAGCATGACGCTTTGCGAGCTGTTTTTTTTCGTCTACCGTTCGGTCAGTAGAGGAGCGTAGGCGTTTTCTGGGAAACAGTTAGCGTAGGGTGCATTCGCGAAGCAATGCACCCATAGGTTCGCGAAGCAATGCACCCATAGGTTCTATCCTGAATGGTGGCAGGCTTGCATAATGCCTGGCGCAGGCAGAACTAATTAGCCCTAGAGAAACGGGCATCAGCCTAATTTTAACCAGTCTGTTGGGCGAAAATTCCTGCAAAAAGCTTGATTTACCGCAGGGTGGGCACGGCCCACCAGCCCAGTTTCAGGGCTATGTCCGCCAGGGTGTGTTGTGGCAATAGCCCGCTGCGCCTGAGGACAGTGCATGCCTGAAAATCATTCCCTTTATTGATTCAGGAGGTTGTAGTGTGCAGTTACTTAAATTACCTAAAAAAGCCTCTTTATTCCATGGCCATAGCTGTCATTACTACGCCTTAATTGTTTGCTGGGGAATTGGTTTTGCGAGTTTGCCAGGCGGCATAACTGCGGTGTATGCCCAAAGCTCAACTCCGCTAACCCCCTCAGAAACGGATGATTCAGAATCTGCGGAAACAGAGGTTTTTGACCCGGCAGAATCCGTTGACCCCAGGCCGCAGTCAGAAGGTATGGCTCCACCCCAGCCGCCTATTGTGCAGCCTTTACACCCGATTCTGCGCAGACGGTTAGACCTGGAAGAGGCTGCCTTTGGCAATTATCGCCTCGGCCCAGGGGATGGCATTGCCGTTGAGGTGCAGCGCTTTACAGACTTGAGTTTTCAAGCCACCCTCGACCTGCAGGGCCACGTTACTGTACCCCTGGCGGGCACCGTTAACCTTGCCGGGCTAACCCCAGACCAGGCCCGCGAGGCCATCTACACCCTTTTTAATCGCTATGTAGTTGAGCCAGAGGTCTATCTCACCCTCACGACCCAGCGGCCGGTGGAAGTCACCATTGTGGGCGAAGTGCCGCGTCCGGGGGTGTATGCCCTGGC
>CAYUBC010000078.1:8669-10780 GCA_964442885.1 uncultured bacterium
CAGGGCTGGTTCAAGAAGCTCCGCGTCCACGCCCTGAACGCGGGCCTCGCGCGGGCCATCTCGCCCCACAAGCTGCGCCACAGCTTCGCCACCCACATGCTGGAGGGTGGGGCCGACCTGCGGGCGGTGCAGGTGCGTCGCCCCGGGGCCACAGGGGAAATGCTTGAGCAAACCGTGGATTTATTTACGCCGTTGCACGAGGGGAACCCCATCCCCCAGGTGCGGCTGCAAAACGGCGATGTGGTATCGGTGCCGTCGCTAACGGCAACTGGGGTAGCTAGCTACGATCGCAACCTGGTGGCCATGTCCACCCTGGCTGAGCCTGAAATTACCGTGCGGGTTATGAACTGGGCCTCTGGCTCCAGGGGCGGCACCGAAGCGCGGTTTGGGGCCATGCAACTGCCCAATGGCAGCCGCTTTCTAGATGCTCTGGCCCAGGCGGGAGTCAACCCCGACTTAGCCGCCTACAACCGCATTGCGGTAGTGCGGTTCAATCCAGAAACGGGCACGGCCGAAACCGTTATTGTGGATGCCCAGGCCGCTATCCACGGCGACGCCAGCCAAAACATTGCCCTGCAAGACAACGATGTGCTGGTGGTCGATCGCAACACCCTGGCCCGCATTACCTACGCCTTGAATACCGTTACCCAGCCGTTTAGGGATGTGCTGGGCTTCCTGCTGTTTTTTGATTCGCTGACTGAAACAACCAGCGAATTGTTCTGATTTTAAGAGGCAATGTTGACGATGGTTTCCCCTGCTCTAAAGCGCTATGGCCTGGCCGTAAACCGCTATCGGTGGCCTTGTTTAGCCAGTTTTTTAGGCACGGTTGGGATGGCCACAGCCGTGGCCCTGCCGCCGCCGCCCACCCCCCAGTACCAGGCGGAGGGGGTGCTGGGGCAAACTCTGCCGCCCGCCCCAGCGGACTCTGAGGAAGACAATCCACCACCCCGGCCCCAGGCGGTTATCTCCGAAAAATCCCTACTGTCGGAGCGGCTGCTACAGCGGGTGGCCGAGCAATTGGGAGTAGCAGAGGATGCTAGCCCCCTGCCTGGCCCAGCCCCTCAACTCCCTGCCCTTGATCCCCAAACCCTGGGCGACCACACCAGCATCCAGATTGAGGGCGAGGCCGACCAGGCCCAGCGCATTATCGTTCGGTTTACCTGGCCCGATCCTGACCAGGCCCAGGTCATTCTCAAATATATGCTGGACTCTATGGTGGCTCTGAGCCTTGAGGATAACCAGGCCCAACTGGCTACCCTGACCAGGGCTCTGGAAACTCAGTTATCCCAGGTCAACCAAACATTGCAGGGATTAGAGGAAAACTTGACAGACTACGATCGCGAGCAGGGACTGGCCATTCAAGCCGCCCAGGATGGCCGCTTGCTGGAGGCCATTGCCGCCGGGCAGGAGCAGCAGCGCCAGAATGACATCGCCCTGGCTGCCGTAGACTCCCAAATTCAAAGCCTGCAACAACAACTGGGGCTGTCCCCCCAGGAAGCGCTAACGGCCACAGCCCTGAGCGCTGACCCCGTGATTACAGAGTTGCGATCGCAGATTGCCGATGCAGAAACCCAGCTAGAGCTGCTGTCTCCCAATTTCCGTGAGGTTCACCCCAACATTCAAGACCTGACCACCAACCTGGCGACCTACAACACCCTGCTCGAAAAGCGGGCCAAGGACGTGATCAGCGGCAATGGCCTGGTGGCCTTTGCCAGCGTCAACCAAATTTTGCAGAAAAGTACCCTTGACCCGGCCAGGGCCGATTTAGCCAGTCAGTTGGTGGCTCTCAGCAATGAGCGGGAGGCGATTCTGCAACAGCAGCAGGTGCTGGCCCAGTCCACCGCCCAGCTAGAGCAGAACTATACCGAACTGCCTGACCTGCAACTCCTACGCGCCCGCCAGGTACAACAGATTGAGCTAGATCGAGCGCTTTACGACCAGATTAAGGCGAAATATATCGACGCGCTGGCCTCTCAGGCCGAAACCCCCAGCGATCTGGCCATTGCTGAGGAACCCGTCACCACACCGCTGCCGCAAATCGTGCTGGATCCCAAATGGGTGATTGCCCTGGGCGGCCTGCTGGGGTTGATTTTAGCCGCCACCCTGGCCCG
>CAYUBC010000079.1:0-10413 GCA_964442885.1 uncultured bacterium
TCTACCATGGGCTCAAAGGTGCCCTGGCGGAGCGCCTCACGGGTAGCTATTTCGACCAGGCGCAGGTGGCAATGCTGCCCGTAGCCACTTTCTACCACCAGCAGTTCCTGGCTCAGGAGTCGCTCAAGGTGAGGCGCTAGATCGGGCTGCGTCATCTTGAGCTGGCGCTGGCTCCGGCGCAAATAGGCATTAATGCAGTCCAGCAGCTTGGCCTTGCCCACGGGCGCGTAAATCACTGAGCACAACTGCACCAACTCTCGCTCAAACTCGCCGAGCTGGTCATAGCGTTTAACTAAGGTTTGCCGCAGGGCTTCGAGGCTGGCTGAATTTACCATTGATGAGTAACTAGAAGCAGCAAGACTGAGCGTTCAAAGCTGAGCGTTCAAAGCTGAGGTCAAGCGCTGTCAGTAGGGGCAGACAGCTTTGAGACTAATAACTGAGAACGTATGCCAATAAAGCGAGAGTATAGCATTAACCCCTAGCGCCCCAAAGCTCAAGCAACCTCATAGGAGCTTTATGGAACCTATCGTAGATCGCCATCGTCTATCAAAGCTTGTCATGGGGAACTGCAAAATCTCAGGCATGTATGATATATGTAGGCACAAATGCCGTAGCTCAGTTCAAAGAGACTGACGAATGCGGAACACAAACCTTAATCTTCTGTCCTAAACCAACCCGGCTAGGGGAGCGGGCAGAAGTGTTGCAGTAATAGTTGAACCAGAAGGTTTTTATGGCTCGTTACACCCACTTCTTGACTCTGGCTGAAGCGACTCCTGGTTTAGGGCGTTCTATCGTCAAAACCCTGGAGTCCTGTGGACTTAGCATGGTGTACGCTAACAACGATTACTTTGTCGCCAAAGAAAAACCAGGTCAGGTATCCCTATCGCAACTCACTACCATTGAGGTGCTGATTAGCCCACCCACCTGCTCTATGGATGCCGCTAAGGTGAATCTGGTTGTCAAAAACGAAGAACTGCCGCTACAGCAGGATAACCACTGCCAGCGGGTGTTTAATGCCGTCAGTCAGGCGATTGGAGCCGTAGTTTAGGATTCAGCATCTTACCCAGACGCTGTCTCAAGTCAATGTGTGGCTAATTAGAGTATAGCTAATCCGGCACCTGCGTTTAACGCCAGCAAGGGCTGTAACGTTAGCCTACAGTTCAAAATCTCGGTAAGACACTTCCTCTTCCTCCTCTTCGCCTTCCTCCACCATATTGGGGCTGATTAGGGTGATATCAAACTCGTCGGGCGGTAGGGTGGACTGGCTATCGCGCTTAAGTTGGTAGTAAATAGCTCTAGCTTGCGGCCCAAATACGATTTCATCTTCGTTCATGAGATCGTGGGCAGGTAGCTTGCGCCCGTTAATGAGCATGCCATTGGCGCTGGGCTTACCCTTGAGATTGCCATCCACAATGCGGTAGTAGTAAGTTTCATCGTCCTTAGGCAACTGGACTAGGGTAGCGTGGTGCCTGGAGACAAACTGTGAGGATAGTCGAATATCACACTTTGGATCCCGCCCGATAGAGTACACAGACCCGTCCAGTACTATCTCCCGGCGACCTTTGCTATCTTCGACAATTAGAATGTTGCTGAGTTTGTTGTGTAATGCCATGCTCGAAAACTAGCTGCAAGACAGCGTCAGGGTCAGCTTAGAGGCGTTAAAAATAATTCTCTCCCTAGTTTACCTCTAGATTTTAAAGGGAGCGGAATATTAACAGATTTGCCAGTTAGCTCTGGTTTAGTCAGGGCTGCCCTCTTCCAAGCCTTCCCAGGGGTTAGAGCCAATGTCTCGCAGCCGCTTGAGCATCCAATCGAAGCGAATGCTGCCCACGGAGAGGAGATCGCTGATTTCATCGGAACCAATATCGCTAAGCAGGGTTACCGGTCGCCAGTGTTCTCCCTGGAGGTGCTTGACCGTGCTGCGCAGCCGGCTGGAGAGCAACATAGCCAGAGCCTTGTAAAACCGAGACGCAAACCAGATGTCTTGCTGAAGCTTGGCCCTGGCCTGCTGCCATGAGATCGCCAGGACAATGGTTGGCTCTAGCGCCGACACCGTGGCTGAGGGCGGTTGACCATCGACAAAGGACATCTCTCCCACCACTTCTCCGCTGGCCAGTTGGGCAATGGGCTGCTGCTTGAGGGCAGTCACAGAAACTTCCAAACAGCCATCTAGAATGAGAAAAATATTTTCGCAGGGCTGCCCTTCTTGAATGAGAACATCGCCGGGTTGCAGTTCTTGCCGCTGACCGGTGGAAATCAGCCAATCAACGTCTTCATCTTCTAGTACGCCTAGAACAAATACAATGCGCTTCATGGCTATAGCCCTATAGCTAGACTAATTTGGCTACCCTTAGAGTAGAGCAGACTAGATGCTAGCCCGCCGCAGTTAAATTTAGATTTGGCCGCAGCGGGACGATGACCCTGGGATCGAGTGGCTGATGAGCCGCCATGTCAGGGTTTTAGCACACTGTCAAGGGTTCAGGCACTTGGTCTGGCGTTGTCCTGCTCTTCTGCAACAGATTGCAACATTTGAGCCGTTGCTGGCCAGCCTCAATGCAGTTGGGGCTAGCCGAATCAGGCCATGGTGTTGTAATACACGCTTATGTCGATTGGATTGCCTATCTTTCCTTTACCTATGACTACCGTTAATTTGGCCGCGGCTACTGTTGATTCCATCACTCCGACGCAAGTAGTGGCGCGGGCGTATTTTTTAGGCCAGAGCATAGACCTGACGGCCCTTCATGATCGGACAGCCACCCTAACCTCACCGCTAATTGTGCCGGTAGGGAGCGATGGACAGGGGGTGCTGTTTGCCTACGGAGCCGCCGTTGTGTTTGGCCTGTCTGAAGCCGCCACCGATGGGTTTTTGGCGACCATCTATCCCCATATTAAAGCTCCCTTTGCCCAACCGGAGACAGAATCGGTGGCCATTCAACTGCTGCCGGGACAAGACGGCAAGGTACAGGATGGGTTTATTCTGCTATCGGCGCTCGATTTGCCACGCCTGCAACTTGTGGCCGAAGTGCTGGCTAAAAGCGTGGTTCTGGCCCACTACGAAACTGGTGCTGCCGAGGTATTTGACCAGGTTGAGCCCTATGCCGCTGAACTACAGCATCAGCGCCATACCCAGCCCAGTGGGGAGCAACTCCTGAAACAAATTGGCCATACGCTGATGATTCAAAACAAAATTGTGGGGCGGGTCGAAATTGTGGACAAGCCTGAGCTGCTGTGGGAATATCCAGAACTTGACCGCCTGTATCAGCGACTGGAGGACGAGTACGAAATTCGCGAGCGGCACTCGGTGCTTGAGCGCAAGCTCGATTTAGTCAGCCGTACCGCTGAGACGGTGCTGGATCTCCAACGCCAGCAGACTGGGCTGCGGATGGAATTGTACGTGGTCATTTTGATTGTGATAGAAGTGCTGCTGTCGCTCTACGACCTGTTTATTCAGGCTTAATGGCCGGGGATATTCAGTCAGAAACCGGGCAAAAAACCGTCGGAAACCAGTCAGAAAACACAGAGGCATTATGGGACGATCGATTACAGTAACCCAGGCTAATTTTGAGACTGAGGTGCTGGTGCAATCCTTTGATCAGCCAGTGCTGGTGGATTTTTACGCCACCTGGTGTGGCCCCTGCCAAATCTTAAAGCCCATGCTGGACAAGTTAGCCCAGGAGTACGACATCACCGTAGCCAAGGTCGATATCGACCAGAACCCAGAGCTGGCCAAGGCCTTTCGGGTGGAGGGGGTGCCGGATGTGCGCATTGTCAGCCAGGGCCAGGTGGGAGAGGGTTTTGTGGGGGTTTTACCTGAGCCCCAAATCCGCGAGTTGCTGGCGGGTTTAGGGCTAACCTCCAGCCTGGAACAAGCCCTCAATACCTGGGCCATGGTGCAGGCCAGTGGCGATCGCGCCGCCATGCAAAAAGCTCTGCCAGAACTGCTGACCCAGTATCCTGAAAACCCAGAAGTTTTGTTGGCGACGGCCAGGTTTTACCTGGGCCAGGGAGATGCCGCGATCGCCCGCCAGTACCTCGACCTGATTCAATCCCCAGAGCGCACCATTGCCCAGCAGGTGGATGGCTGGCGCGAACTGCTGGCGCTTCAGGATAGCCTGGCGACCCCCGTAGACGACTCTCCCCTAGAAGCCGCCTATCAACAGGGCGTTCAGGCTGCTCTGGCTGAGGACTATGCCACCGCCCTGGAGACCTTGCTCACCCTGGTGCAAAAAGACCGCCGCTTTCGCAATGATGGCGCTCGCAAGGCCATGTTGACGGTGTTTAAGCTGCTCGGCGATGACCATGAGCTAACCACGGCCTACCGCAAGCGCTTGATGCAATCGCTTTACTGAGCCACCCCAGCAAAATCACCCTGCATGGACTCAGGCGGCACTCTAACAATTAACGATAGATAGCTCAATCCCTATGGCATTACGGTGTTTATTGGCGCTGACTTTAGGCGGCCTGCTCTTGGCTCCTCCGCTGCAGCAGGTTCGCAGCAGCAATTGCGATGGGGCCTATCCTGGCGTGTGTATTCCCTCACCGCCCCCAGACTTAGACTGCAAAGATGTGTCTTATCGCAATTTCAGAGTCCTGGCTCCAGATCCCCACAATTTTGACGGAGATAGTGATGGCATTGGTTGTGAGAGCAGATAAGTTGCCTGCCGTGCTTGTAACTCATTCGGGCTAGTCCAAATTCACGGACAGTTGATGGGCGATGTCCAAACAGTCCCTAAAGGCGGCATTTGTCTTAATGGCCTGCCGCTCGCAGTGGGGCACCGCCGCCAGAAATCCCTGCTTTTGCAGGGCGGCAATCAGGCTATCGCGGTTGGGAATGTCCATCTGCCCGTGCCGACCGATTTCGCCAAGGGGGTAGTAGTAGGGCGGTAAGGTAGCCTCCTGGGCCATGACCGCCAGGAGTTTGGCCTGGGTTGACCAGCCCCAGTCCCTGGCCAGAGACTGCATTGCAGCTAAGCTTTGGGGGTCGTGGAGGTTACCCAGCCACATCGGGCCGCTAAGCACAAGAGATGGATCCGTCCTTGCCGCCACCCCTCCTGGTTCTGGGGCCGCCTGGACAATCTGACACGGACAACTGACTCGGCCCAACCGCCGCCAGCCCACCGTTTGAAAATGGCCGCAGCGGTGACAGTAGGCCAAAAAACCGTAGGTTGTATCCGTCAGGGTAGGTTTATTCACCCGGCGTAGCAGCACCCGGTGAACCTGCCCCGTAAACAGCGAGAACACAGGCTCAATGCCCGCCCCCCTGGCCGCCGCCAGGTTCGCCGCATGGGCAATGAGCAGCCGCAGCCCCTGCTCATGAACTGCCGGGTGCGATCGCGCGTAGGCCCCATAAATCCGCAAACTCCCGGCGGGGTCGTGCCCACTGGTAGAGCGGCCATCGGTGTTGGTGAGGTAAAGCAGACTGCCCAGCCGAGTGGCTCCCATCGCCTGACTGGTGTAGGGGATGGGGCCACCAAAGTTGTCGATATCCACCAGGTCGTAGCTGTCGCCAGCTTGCAGACAGTCCAAAAACACCTGGTTGGCATCCTGGTGCGTAATCCGGTAGCGCTGGGCTGGTAGCACCGCCAGATTGCGGCTCAGGGTTGGGGCCAGGTCAGGGTTGCCCTCGTTGGCCCAGACCCAATCTGCCTCGGCCTCTAGCACGTAGCGCAGGGGGCGGATGCCGCAGCCAGTCATCACATCAAGTACGCGCAGATGACCGTGGTGCCGCCGGTAGACCGCTGCCGCCAGCACCGCTAGGTCACGGGCGATGATGCTTTGAGTTCGGTAGAAGGCTGCGCCTACCTCAAAGGTGGCACGGCCTTCCTGCCTGGGAGGATGGGTAGGGTCGGCCGCCATCAGGCGGCCTCCACCGCCCTGGCCACTGCGGCTTCTAGGTCTGCTTTGTCTAACTCGGTGAGTACAAACACTTCCTGCACCGTTTTGCCTCGGCGGGCAATTAGCTTAAAGCCGCCACGAATGGGCACCGACACCTTGACCCGCAATTCTGGCGAATGCGCCCTAACGTTGGCAATGACCCCTGGCGTAACCGTGCCAATGCCCGGTTGGTGTAACAACTTTTCAAGGATGGGAATAAGACCGGGGAGATGGGTGGAGTGATTCCAAACTAGGCGACCGTCCGAGGCTTGCGTCATAGCTAAAGTAGTGAAGACCAAAAATTGGGGTCAAATGAGGATTATGCCTGCTCAAGGGGGGCCATCGTCAAGCCAGCACGGGTAAGCTGGCTGTGGTAAAGCTCAGCTTGCTCTAGGGGGCCAACCCAGACAGTGGCTTGGCCTTCGTAGTGAACCTGGTTGGTTAGCTCCCAAGCGTGGTCGCTAGTCATGCCGGGAATATACTTCATCAGGCAATCTGCCACGTGCTGAAAGGTGTTGAAATCATCGTTAAGGACGATGATTTTGTAATTGGGATAGGGCTTACGGGTGGTCTGGCGAGTTTTTTCGGGGGCTATGGTGGGCGCTGACGCCGCTTGTGGCAAAACCCAGGTCATAACGTGTGCTCTACCAAGAATAAACCGTTGGCTCATGCGTATCCCTTTCCAGTGTATCGAATTCTGTTCGCCTTCCCCTGGCCAATCTGCCGACTCCCATACATGACATGGAATTCCCCCTCTGCCCTCTGCCTTCTCCTAAGAAACACAAACTAATGCTTGTCAAATCAAGCCGATTGTCTCCTAATTAGCGACAATTTTGTTTCTTCCACGTTGTGCTTACCCCAGCGGGGTGAGTGAGAAGCTGCCTTCTGCTAAAATTTGTCCCTCGAATATCAGCGTGGCTCAGAGCGATTCCAGACAAGTCTTGCCCTCTAAAATTTTGTCCACACAGGTTAGCGTACCGAAAGTTGCGCTCTCCGGTGCTATGGCGTAGTAGTAGCTCCTGGGCTTTCATCAATCACAGGCTTGGTCACAATAATTCAATCAAGCTACTTTCGCTTTATGTTCCGAAGCATATTTTGTCGAGACTGACGAAATATGCTTATAGATCTCGCCCTGTTTCTGATCGCTCATCGATCGCACCCTCTCCTCAAGCACCGATCTCCCTACCTCATCATTCATAATCCGAGAATGCAAAATCTCTGCCCACTCTTTGGCTCGTTTGACTAAATTAGGCATTACTTGAATAAACGCTTGTACCTGTTCCTGCACATCAAACGACTCCAGAAAATGAACCAGGCTAAACATCACCTCTGGTTGCTCACAGGCATCATCTAGAATCAAGTGAAGGCTAGGGAGATCAGCAGGATCAGGATTTTGTGCCAGGGTTTCTAGGGTTAGCTCAAACTGAGCAACTTCATTGGGCGATCGCAACAATCGATTTACTTCCAGTACTTCAATGAGAGGATTGCGGCTCAGCAAGCTCTGACTCATACAGTACGCTCCGTCTTTTCAAAAACACCAACCCAGGTTAATTGATTCAGATGCACCAGCGATCGCAGACTCTGCCTTATCCCTTCAGTGTAAACGCCCTGACGCTGATAGAGCGATCGCAGATCTTGAATTTCTCTGGCTAGTGCTTGCCTAGGCTGAAGCCTTAGGCCTGGGGCTTTCCCGTAAGATAGCGTTTGCCGATGGCGACCAACTGCACCAGGGATAGGATGCTCCATCATGATAGCAATACCGAGATTCCGCGCATAACCTGACACTTTAGCCGCCATGTACGCATTAGACGGAACATGGTGGGGAGTCAAATTATCACCTCTACGCCCTAGCTTTAGTAACTCTCCATATCGCCCTACCGTTCCCTCTCCTGCTAGTAATCTGGAAATGCTACCTTCCTCATCACACCTGCCCGTGGTCAACCCGATGGCCATTGCGCTTGAGCCTAGCCAGACGTTCCAGGCTGAGCGAAATTACCCCCAGGGTGACCAAGACCACCCCCATCCACTGAATAAAGTGCAGGGTCGATTTTTCTCCCGGTGTAATCAGGTAGGCCAGAATGGCCGTTAGCACAGGGCCGCTGGCCGCCACAATGGAGGCCTGGGCAGCTCCCATCAACTTGACGCCATAGTTGTTGAAGAGGTAACCCAGCAGGGTGAGAACGCCCAGCATCACACCGCCAATGTAGAGACCAACCTGGCTACTGGGTTCATCCGGTTGCAGACCGAAAAATGACCCCACAATCAAAATCAGGCTGGTGAGGGTAAACACCGTGGAAAACTGCATCAGGCTAACCGGCACCGGGTGCAGCCGCCGAAAGCTAATCTGCATGGCAATCAGGTACAGGGCAAAGGCGGCGCTGGAGAGCATGGCCGCGCCAATGCCCCACCAGGAAACGCTGCTACCGCCGATATCGCTGTAGATACGGGGCAGGGCAGTAAATACAATCCCCATTGAAATGGCAAACATAACCACCAGGCGCAGGGGCGTGGGGCGATCGCCAAACAAAAACCAGGCCAGGGGCACAGTCAGCAGGGGATACATAAACAGCAGCGTCACCGCTACCCCAGGGCCAATGTCCGAAATTGCCTTGTAAATCAACACCTGGGACAAAAATAAGAAGCTGCCGCTGGCGATGACGTGCATCAAGGGCCGCTTGTCGGGGTGGTTTAACAGTTGGCTAATCTCTTCCCCTACGGTTGGGCGCAGGCGAGTTGCAACCAGGGCCATTAGCGGCACTACCACCACCATCCGCAGCCACAGCAGCATCAGCGAGTTAGGAATGGTCAGCGGAAAAATGCTGTCTACCGGAAAGCGACCAAACACCTGGCCACCATAGCCAATTAGCCCCACCAGCACATTGTGGAGCGACAGGGCCAGGGTCGAAAGCAGCACCAGTAGCAGCCCTGTCCGCAGGTTGTTGCCGTTTTTGAGTGGCGCGGTAGGGGGCAATGGTGTAGCCGCCCTACCCACGCTATGCCGGGTTCCATAGCTATCGACCCCGTTGGTGAGGGGTAACGGTGAGGCAGGGAGATCGCGACGGGATGGCGAAGCAGCAGCTGGGCTAGCTGAAGCGGGCGGAGCAGGGACACTTGCCGACGAGGAAGGTTGGAAACTGCTCCCTGTCTGGCTTGTAGGCAAGGACTGCGGCGGTAGCTGCACCTCGCGATGGCCGTTGGTGCTGGTTGGCAGTGGCCCAGGCTGTACCATGTGCCGCTGAAGCTGCTGGCTCAGGCGAATCACCAGGGCTTCTAAAATGGCTTCGCCCTGCTGCTCCATACTCTGCATCCGGCTGACCTGCTGAGACAGACTGCTCTGGTAGCTGTTTAGGTCTTGCTGGAGGGATTGCAGAGTGCTACGCAGCGTCGTATCCAAGGCGGCCAGGCGCTGGGTGGCTTCCGATAAAGAGGTGACTGTATCCGCCGGCCCGCTGGGGGCAATCAGCGATGCCTCTAGCCGCGCCTGCAAATGGGTGGCCAGGGCCTGGGCCAGGCGCTTAGCCCACACCTGCTGCTGGGCCTGCTGCTGCTCGGTCAGGGTTTGGGTATAGCTGGCCTGAATCTGCTGCTGCTGGCTCTGAAGCTCGGCCAGGTCGCCCTCCAGCGTTTCAATATCAACCATCAACCGCTGCTTGCGCTGTTGTAGGTCGGTAATCTCCTCGGTGAGTTGGGCCGATAGCGTGCGCCGGAGGGCCTCCAAGTCTTGACTTAGGGCACGGAGCATAGCCTCAGCCTGGAGTGACTGAGCTGGAGAGTTAGGTTCGTTCGGTAGATGATCAATCGGCCCCATGAGGATTTATCTCTAATGGTGCAACCAACCTGACCAGAAGTGGCCAACGGGAATCTGTCAACGTAAATGGTAGTATGGTGCTCTAAAAATGGCAGACCGATTTGCAAGATCTCATCAAGAATCTAGCTACCTGCATTGGGCGGTGTCTCTCTACTACTCTAGCCGCTGCTAGCTCGCGCTAGGATGCAGGGGGCGGGGCTCAGCGGCGACGCAAACGATAACGATAAAGCATGGGTGCGATTAGAACACGGCTGAAATCCATCACCGATTTTCTCAACGCTAGACTGTCGCAGCGGATTGTTTACTGGGTTTTTCTCAGTATTGTGGTGATTGAAATCATCATCCTGGTGCCCTCAGTCATGCGGCGGGAGCGGGAGTTGTTGAGCTACTTGCGATCGCTCTCCACCGCCCAGGCCTCTGGCCTGCTGGACGATCAGACCCTTTCTGCCCTGGACGATGGCCGGATCACCCAGTATCTACAGCGCATTCAAACGAATCCGGTGGTGTTGGGGGGTGCGGTTTACACCCTGGATGGCACTCAGATTGGTACTTTTGGCGAACCCCCTAGCCTCACCCTTAGCGAGAGCCAGCAGCGTCGGCAGGTTGGTCGGTACTTTCGTTGGCAGCGCCGCTACGATGCCCCCTGGGATATGCTCCCTCTGCAGGGCCACTACGTGTTGATCGTCCGCCACGATGCCACCTGGGTGCAGCGGGAGTTTTTCTTGTTTATT
>CAYUBC010000080.1:0-10377 GCA_964442885.1 uncultured bacterium
AGGGAGCCCGGACTTTCCTCAGGCTGACACAGCCAGCCCGCAACCGCCTGCACTACCTCCTTCCTCAGCTCTAGTGTAAACCGAGAGCTGAGACCGCAACAGGCCCGACTCATCATAAATTGTTGCTTAATGCTTGCTCGTAGGGGCAGACCATCCCATCCATCTGATCACTTCATGGGTATTTAGTAGGCCCTTTTAGCATTACCTATCACCCATCGCAGATAAGTTCCAGCGCCCAACCGATAACCGCTCAAGAATTGAATCGGCTAAGTTATGCTTGTGCTTTCTTAATGATTGATGCGGCTCACTTTGGAGTGCATCCCAACCTCGCAAGACTCAGTTTGAGAGTTGATGATTCAGGTAGGCAGATCAGTATTTTAGCACTTGTTGCACATTGTCTTCGTGCCACTGAGCCCCTGAAATCTTCACCTGTCGCCCAAACACACGGCCCTCATGATCTCGAAAGAACGCCGCACCACAGCACTGATGCGGGTTCACACCCTTATAGTCAAGCCACTTGCTAGGCTCACTTTGGAGGTGCGCAGGCGCACGTTCCCTCCGTCTATACTCATCTCCTGATGGTGATTTGGTGGTCGGCACTGTTGATGCTAAAGGATTTTTGGCCTTAGCAGAGCACATGATTTCTTCGGTTGAAACTGGCAATGGTCGCTTTGGCCAAATTGGTGGGTTCCAATTCAGTTTCGATCCCACGGCCCCGGCGGGTAGCCGAATTTGCAACCTGGCTTTAGCAGACAATGCGGGCAGCAGTGTCGCAGGCATTACTTTGCCGCTGGATTAGGGCTGGGTGCGGTACTGCCGATTGCATTTTCTGAGCCCATCGGCAATCCAGTTCACATTGCCAATGATGCCTCTGGTCTAGCTGCTCTAAATACGCCAGCACTGGCCTTTTAGGACTGGTTAAATTTTTAGGTTGCTCCTAAAGTTAGCTTTGCCAATCTTTCTTCTTCATGACTTTATCTGAAGAGAAAGGTTGGCTTTTTTTGGCTTTTTTAGCTATCCCAAAGAGCCTAGAAAAAGGGCTTATAGCCAGGGACAGACGATGAGTAGGCGCAAGGATGAGGTAGCCACCTAGACAGCGGTTCTTGGCTCTTGGCTACCTAGGCACAGGCTATGGCCTGGAAATCAAGGGTTGATGGCGATCCATATACCTCACTAGCTTCAAAAATGCTGTAGATTGAGCATTGGGCTCTGACCTCACTCAATCAAATAATCCTAGATTTTTCATAGATTGTCCTAGAAAAATCCTAGATTTCACCCCTAGACGTTGATTAGGTTTTTCTGTTGTAAATTATTTGTAAAAACTCATCATGCCCACCTCCCAAACCGTCCCCAGCCCAGGCCCAACCCAGGCCACAACCTACACCGGCGACACCCTCCAGGGCGTGCCAGTGGTGAGCCAGCTTAGTGTGCAGGATTTGGAGCCTGGTCAAATCCATCGTGCCTACTTTCAGGGGGTGCAAATGGGTACAGGGCAGCACTGGTATGTGCCGCTGTTGGTAGCCAGGGGAACTCAACCTGGCCCCTGCCTGGCTTTAACGGCGGGTATCCACGGCGATGAGGTCAGCGGCATCGACGCGGTGCAACGGGTGATGGCTGAGCTTGACCCGCTGGCGATGGCAGGAGCCGTGATGGCGGTGCTGGGTGTAGCGCGCCCGGCGATTGAGTATACTCGCCCCTTCTGGCCAATGGCCCAGCAGGGTGGCCAGTCCTTAGATATGAACCGGGTCTGGCCAGGCGATGAAAATGGCGACAATGCCCCCACCCGCCACGCTGGTTTGTTGTGGAACCGTCTGCTCATCCCCAATGTGGACGCCGTTCTCGACTACCACACCATCACCACCGGCAGCGCCTTTACCCTGTTTTTGTTTGCCGACCTGCGTCAGCCCGCCATTCGCCAGATGGCCGAACTGTTCCCCGTCGAGCAAATTAAGGACGACCCTGGTTTAGCTGGCACTCTCGAAACCGCCTTCGTAGAGGCAGGCATTCCAGCCCTGACCCTAGAAATTGGCGAGGGTCGCCGCTTTGAGCCAGAGAAGATTGCCCTGGTAGTTGAAGGCAGCCTAAACGTCCTCAAGCACTACGGTATTGTGGCTGGCCCCCTGGGGCGCACTGCTGCCGAAGTGGGCGCGGTGTTTGGCGACTCCCTGGCCACGGTGCGGGCTACGGCAGGCGGTTTTTTAGAGCTGCTGGTGGATCTGCGCGATCGCGTCACCCCCGGCCAACTGGTGGCCCGCCAGCGCAATGCCTTTGGCGATGTCGTGGCCGAGTACACCGCCCCCGTCACCGGAGAGATTGCCGTCGTTGCCCGCGATGCCCTCTGCGAACCAGGCCGGAGAATTGTGCAAATGCTCTATCAAAGTCAAGCCGCCAGCCACTAATCCAGAAGTTTTGAATTTTGAACTCCCCTCCTGGGAGGGGCAGGGGTGGGTTATGAACTTTGAGTTTTGAATTTTGAACCTAGGCTCCAGACCAAACACCCCCAACCCCCAACCCCCAACCTCAACCCTCATAACTCAAAACTTAAAACTCCAACCTCCCCACCCCCTGCTACCCTACTGAACATCCCTATTTACCAGCTGCCACCGATGCCCGAACCCAAAGACTTCAACGACTATCTGCCCGAACCCAAATCAGAGGAGTACTCCATTGACATTCCCCCCGATCCGGTGCCCCTCCAGCCGGGTCAAGTTCCTTCGGGTAACGATCCCCTAGGCCGCATTGAGCAGCGTGGAATAGCCTATGGCAACCTGTCTCGCGGACGAGCCCCCTGGTGGGTGTTAATCGCAGGCTGGGTGGTGTTTGGTGGGTTAGCCCTGGGGTTGCTGAAAATGGCCCTGGCGGGTTCCATTGTGTCTTGGGTGCTGCTGGCCATCTCGCTGCTGCCGCTGGTTATTGTGCTCCAGGGAACCCTGGCCAAAGTCAAGGCCAGATAACTTTCCTAAATGTGGATGGGGGTGGCACCGTTTACATCTATTAGTGAAATCCAGGTTGAGGGACATGGGGCTGACTCCGTGATCTACCAGAATCCAGGTAACAGTTTGGGTTATGGTAAGCGTTTTAGACCTGGATTATCTGGTATTCTGCACCAAAATCCTAAGTTTTAGGCAGTTTTTCGATGGCCTACTCCCCCAATGTCCCCCGTCCCCCCTCTTTGCTCGATGCCATTCTGCCATTGGTCGTGCTGATTGGGCTAATTGGGGGATCGGTTTTCTTGTTCGGTTTAGGGGCTATCGATGGGCCACTCCAGGTTGCGCTGCTCCTCAGTGCCATGGTGGCCGCCCTGATCGCCCTCAAAAATGGTCACCCCTGGTCGGAAATTAGCGCCGCCGGGGGGCGGGCGGTGGCCTCACCCCTGGTGCCCTGGAACTCCTGCGGCGCGTTTATGGCGGTGACTCTGGGGGTCTCAACCTTTCTCTATTTCCCCTTCGCCATTTTCAACATCGTCAGCCCCATTCTCTCGCTGCTCTACGGCATCACCGGCTTCAAAATAGATAAGCTGCCCCCCGATGTGGTTTGAAAAACTGGAATCGCATTCGAATAATGGTTCATGGGCCAAGGTCAACCCACGCAGCATGGGAGCAATACTTGAGTTTAGGGGTAACTATATAATCCCGCAGGGTAGCCTCGAGTCGGATCACCCAGGATTAATTATCTGTACTTAGCTGGTCGAGCATGGTTTGAATGGTGGGTTTGAACTGTGGCAGTATATACTGGGCCGCATTCCAGACCACAGCTAGATCGATGGTGAAATAGCCGTGGGCTAACCGATCTCGCATGCCGACAAGCTGTTTCCATCGAACGTCAGAGTATTGCTCCCGGAGCGCGATAGGCACATTCTTAGCGGCTTCGCCCACAATTTCAACAGCGCGGATAAGGGCTAAAATCGTCTTCTCATCCTCCTCAAATTCCTCAAAGGTCATGCCATCAATCATGCGCTCGGCGGCGGCGATGTAGTCAAGCATGTCTTGGAGGTAGTCGCAGGCGTCTCTTGGGGCCACAGGTAGATCACCTCCTTCAGGATATTTTTGCCAATATTAGGTTTGAGGCCGCGCTTCATAACGAGATCCACCTTTTTTTCAAGGATGTCGCTAATCTCGTCTTCGATTTGGCCATAGGTGAGTAGGTCTAGCCGAAAACTCGGGTCAAAGCTAACGAGGATATCCACGTCACTGTAGAAAGTTTGTTCGCCTCGGACGTAGGAACCGAAGATGCCTAGTTCGGTGATGTGGTATTTCTCCTGCAGAGCGGGCTTGAGTTGCAGAAGGCGAGCTTTAATCTGGTCGAGTTCCTCAGCCGGGGATAGATCGGAAGCCGGTTCTTCCAGAACGGTAACCATTACCCGTGCTTTTTTGACATTGGGTGAGTCATCTAGCCATTTGAGCTGACCGTCTTCGTAGATGGCTTCGTAGGTTTTGTTCATCGTTTGCATCTCCCTTTGCGTTTAGTTTTAGGCGGTTCCCACCCACGCAGGTCTTCGTGAGTAAATTTTCTGGGTCTTCAAAAGTCATGGTTTATCGGTCTCTTGTGCTTCATGCTCTAATTGGTCAAGCATGGCTTGAATGACAGGTCTAAGGAGTGGTAAGTCTTGCTGAGTCGTATCCCACACTGTCTGAAGCTCGACACCAAAATAGTCATGGGCTAATCTGTCTCGCATACCAGTAACTTTATTCCAAGTAATTTCAGGGTACTGAACCCGCAGGGATATAGGAATTTTTTTAGCGGCTTCGCCAATGATTTCTAATGCACGGGTAAGTGCGAGTATCGTTTTTTTATCCTCTTGAAATTCATCAAAAGTCATACTTTGAATGAATACTTCAGCCAGTTCAATATGTGTCAGGATATCTTCGAGGTAGTCTCGGATATTTCGTTTGACCATAGATATTCGACCTCTTCCAAAATTTGCTTGCCGATGTAAGGCTTCAGTCCCTTCTTCATCACCAAGTCCACTTTTTTTTCTAGTGCATCGCTAATTTCAGCCTCAATTTCTCCGTAGGTAAAGAGGCCAAATCGAAAACTAGGGTCAAAGCTAACGAGGATATCCACGTCACTGTAGAAGGTCTGTTCGCCTCGGACGTAGGAGCCGAAAATACCCAGTTCGGTGATGTGGTATTTTTCCTGCAGAGCGGGCTTGAGTTGCAGAAGGCGAGCTTTAATCTGGTCGAGTTCTTCAGCCGGGGATAGATCGGAAGCCGGTTCTTCCAGAACGGTAACCATTACCCGTGCTTTTTTGACATTGGGTGAGTCATCTAGCCATTTGAGCTGACCGTCTTCGTAGATGGCTTCGTAGGTTTTGTTCATCGTAGCGGTACTAGGGCAGGTGCTAATGGCGTGGGCCGGTTGTAAATGGTTATAGCTTGCCCAGGTCATCACCGGCAAACCAGGGGGGCCTTCGCAGGTGTAAATACGCCCCGGCCTCACCATCACAACTACCTGGCCCCATCCGCTCAGATGCGGTATTCTCAGGCTTAGCTGTTGCCGTCTAAGCAAGACAGCGACGGTGATTGCCCTGGTCTTCTCGTTTGCTAAACGGTGCTCTGCCCTGAGGAACAGCCTATGTTTGCCCAAATTCCTGAACGACGCATGCACTGGATTCGGTGGGTGCTCACCACGGGTTGGGTGTTGCTCATTCTCTCGTTGTTCTACGACCCCTGGACGGCAGCCCTAACCGAGCCCGACCACCCCTGGAGCCCTCTGCGGATCACGGGAGACTGCATCCAGGTGCAGGGCCAGTGTGTGGAGGAGTCTCCGCAGCCCATTGGTGCCACGCTGTTTTGGGGGGCAATTGTGCCGTCGGGAATTTTTATCCTGCTGGTGTTTAGCCATGAGCTGTGGCGGCGAATTTGCCCACTATCATTTTTGTCGCAAATTCCCCGTGCCCTGGGCTGGCAGCGGCACTTCCAGCGCGAAAATCCCAAAACTGGCAAGGTGCGTCAGGAACTGGCCAGGGTGCCAGCGGCGTCATGGCTGGGGCGTAATTATCAGTATTTCCAGTTTGGCTATTTGTTTCTGGGTCTATGCGGGCGGATTCTCTTCTTCAATGCCGATCGCCTGGTGCTAGGTAGCTGGCTAGTGTTCACCATCGCAGCGGCCATTGCGGTGGGCTACTTCTATGGGGGCAAAAGCTGGTGCCAGTACTTTTGCCCAATGGCCCCGGTGCAAACGGTGTTTAGCGAACCCCGCGGACTCTTGGGCAGCAAAGCCCACATGAGCGAGAGCCGCATCACCCAATCCATGTGCCGCACCGTAGAGGCCGATGGCACTGAAAAAAGCGCCTGCGTAGCCTGCCAGAGCCCCTGTTTTGACATCGACTCGGAACGCACCTACTGGGATGGGTTGCAGACTCCCCAGGAATCCATCATGCGGTACGGCTACGTGGGGCTAGTGGTGGGCTATTTTGTCTACTACTACCTCTATGCGGGCAACTGGGATTACTACTTTTCTGGCGTGTGGAACCGTGATCCCAATCAACTCGCCAGGCTGATGAGCCCTGGTCTGTACCTGTGGGGTCAGCCCATTGGCATTCCCAAACTGGTGGCGGTGCCGCTGGTGTTGGGCGCGTTTACCCTGGCGGGCTATGGCCTCGGCAAGCTCATTGAAGGGTGGGCCAAAGGGCGAGCCTGGTCGGTGGCTACACCGTTGAGTGCCGACCTGATTCAGCATCGGATTTTTGCCCTGTGTACCTTCATCGCGTTCAACGTTTTCTTCTTCTTTGCTGGTCGTCCGCTGCTACTGTTGACCCCTGGCTGGGTGCAGTTTGGCTTTGATGGATTGGTGCTGTTTCTCAGCACCCTCTGGCTGCAAAAAAGCTGGCGGCGCAGCCCTGAGCTCTACGCCCGCGAGAACCTGGCCAATCGCTTCCGCAAACAACTGGCCAAGCTAGAGCTGGACGTTGCCCAGGTGTTGGATGGGCGATCGCTGGATGACCTCGATGCCAACGAGGTCTATGTGCTGGCCAAGGTGCTGCCCGACTTTACCCGCGAAAAGCGCTACCAGGCTTACAAGGGGGTGGTGCGCGAGGCCCTGGAAGAGGGCTATGTCAACAGCGCCAGCAGCCTGGATGTGCTGAAGCAAATGCGGCAGGAGTTGGATATTTCTGCCGATGAGCACCAGGAAATTTTGGACGAGCTGGGCATAGAAAATCCCGATTTGCTCAATCCCGACCGCCAGCGCAGCCTGGAAAACCAGGTGCGGTTAACGGGCTATCAGCAATCCCTGGAGCGTTTGCTGCGACTCCAGCAGAGCCAGGCTGACCTGAGCGCTGCTGGGCCTACCCCTCAGCAAGCCTCCAACCTGCGCTCCCTGAGTCAGGAGTATTCCATTACTCCCCAGGAAGAGGAGTGGATTTTCCAGGGATTGCCGTCCCAGGGCAATGCGGTGCAAAAGGCCGAGGGGTTACTGGCCCGGCTGAGGGACTGGGCCGCTTACGAGGTCGCCCTGGAACAGCCGCCACTACCGGATCATCAGCCCGTAGTGGCGGTACTGCAAGACACGGTGCGCCACAAGCAAGAGTTGATTGGGCGCTCCCTCCTGGATACCCTGCCCGCCCTACCGGAGCCCACGGCCCTGGCCCTGGCCCAGTCGCTCAGCCAGCTAGCGTCGCCAACCCTGGCTGAGTCCCTCAAAGAGGCTGCTCAGCAGATTCAGGTGTCGCCGACGATCTTGGCCCCCTTGCAAGCCCGTCCCCAAACTGCTGCTCCCGCCATCTCCATCCCCTCCCCGGAGGACACGCTGAGCTATCTGGAAAATCTGCTGGATCACTACAATCCTCTGGTACCAGCGTCGGCGCTGTTCTTGCTAGCCCAGTTAGACCATAATCGGGCGCAAAATGCCGCCCGTAACCTCCTGAGCCAGGGTAAGCCCGCACCCCTGACCAAAGACACCGCTGAGCGGGTGCAGTCCCTAGCGCCTGAGCCCCCCCTGAGGGAATTCCCGGCGCTGGAAAAGGCAGTTTACCTCTTCAATAGCGACTTTTTCTACCGCCTCAAACCGGGTACCCTGCTGGCCCTGGCGGATTCAGCGGAGATCCACACCTACCATCCTGGCGACACCATCACCGATCCGGGAGACACCTGCCGCGAACTGCTAATTCTGATTGAGGGAGAGGCCAGCATTCACTACCAGCATCCCGAAGGTACCAGGGTAGAACACTTCCACCCTGGTCAGGCCTTGGATGAGCTAGAAGTGCTTACCCATAGCGATCTAGAAAATGCTATTCTGGCCGACGCAAAAGCGACTCGAATTCTGGCCATTCCAGTGGCCTCCTTTGACACCCTGATCGATCAAGATCCTGACTTTGCCCGGCGTGTCATTACCCTAGAAAGCCAGCGTCTTCAGCAGATTACAATGATCCCAGGTCTGGCTCCCTGAGCCCGATGTCAAGCCTGAGATAAACCCGCTATCGGGTTTAGGGAATTGGCCTCTCTACCGAGCCAACTTACAAAAGCTATATAGTTTATTCCTTGCTTATAGGTTCCTGATAGGAAACTCCAGGACGATTTTTTACCCGTTGCAGATTACCTGTTAAGTTGGACTACTTGGATGAAATACCTACCTCCAGATATAGATTGGCGATGGCTTAACCTGGGCTTATATAGGGCTTTAGCTCTATAGCGTTAGCGTTAACCGACTTGAAGCTTACTCCGTAACCAATCTCCCTGGCAGGGGAAAATCTAAAAAATGTATACGGAAATGTTCTAGATTTCCTGGACTCTGGTGAGTACGGTATGATGTCAGGTAATGGTAAACAGTCGTATCTCTTCACAGGCTCTTAACATAGCAGGGCTAGCCTTTGCCTATCCTCTCGAAAAACGTCTGAGCCTGTAATTTTTTTTAACTATGAGGTGGTTAGTATGACTACAGATTTCATCTCCAATGAGGAAATTAAGAAGGCGACTGGCTGGATTACGTTTCTGAGCATTGTGCTGATTGTTCTCGGTATTCTGGCTATTTTTGCGCCGGTCATTGCCTCCGCCTTTTTCACCGCCATGATGGGATGGATTGCCCTGATCGGCGGCGTTATCATGGTGGTCGAGTCCTTTCGCTCGCACCCGGTTAGAGGCTTTTGGCTGAACCTGATTGTGGGCATTTTCTATGCCATTGCCGGGGTGTACATTCTGTTTAATATCCCTAAGGCGATGGCGGTGCTTACCCTGGCCTTTGGGATTCTGTTCATCGTGGAAGGGATTTTCACCATCATCATGGGCTTCCAAAACCGGGCCGGTCGGAGCGCCTCCTGGCTGGTGGTGTTGAACGGGGTAATCACCCTCATCCTGGGCATTCTGGTGATCAATAGCTGGCCCGTTAGCGCCCTCTGGTTAATTGGGCTTTACGTGGGCATTAGCCTGCTGTTTAGCGGCATTTCCCTGCTGGTGGCGGCCCAAGCGGCAAAGCGGGAGTTAGCTGAACCTACGGCGTAAACCCGTTATTCCAGCTCTAGATTGCAAAATCTGGGTCATTTAGCATCTGGTAGAGCTAAAGATTAACCTTTAGCTCTATTTTTGTAATTGTTTAGAGGGCAATGAAGAAGTCAGGGTTTCAATCGCAGTAGCGTGCAGGCGTTAGTGGCGACGCTGTTAACGACCTTAGACTGAGATATCTATGCCCACATCAGCCGCTAGAACAAAACCTGGCAACCGCTCTAATCCCGACGGTCGCGATACTGTCTCAGAAACGCCTGCAATTCAGCCTGCACAGCATCAGCGATGATTTGCCGAGGGGCACGCCAAGTCATCTTACGAGGCAACGGCAGAATCAGACTACGGATTTAGCAGTTTTAACTGAATCGCAGGGCCACCATTTTGAAAAATGCTCCCCTGATCCCGCTTATTGACTGGGGCGAGGCTCCAGATGTCTCGGTTTTCTTCGGTCGCGAGACAGAGATTGCTGCCCTTTCGCGGTGGGTGGTTGACGATAGCTGCCGCCTGGTGGCGGTGCTGGGTATGGGCGGCATAGGCAAAACTAGCTTGACGGCCAAACTGATAGAAACCTTCATTGAATCGCAGAACTGCGCATTTGAGCGAATTATCTGGCGATCGCTGCGTCATGCTCCAGTACTCGATGAGCTGCTCAAAGATCTGGTGGGGTTTGTCTCTGGCCAGCGTGACACCCGTGGCACGCTGAGACAGCTGCTCTACTGGCTTCGGCAAAGCCGATGTCTGCTGATGCTCGACAACATGGAAACCCTTTTACACGAAGGGGAGCGGGCTGGCTATTTTTGCGATGGGTATGAAGATTATGGCGACCTGCTACAGCTCGTAGCAGAAACGCGCCACCAGAGCTGTGTGGTGCTGACTAGTCGAGAGGGTAGTGGACTAACGTAAAGGATAGAGAAAAACAAGGCATCGCCGTTGTATTTCT
>CAYUBC010000081.1:0-10359 GCA_964442885.1 uncultured bacterium
GCGCGCCTGCTTTGGGAGCAGGATGTCGCAGGTTCAAATCCTGTCATCCCGATTGAGAGTTGCTGTTGATGGTTAGGGAATAGCGGCCCAAAGCAGGGCAAATTTCCTGGTAAAGGCCATAATCCAGGGGCCAGGAATCCGGCTATGAAAGCATGTTGGATCCTGGCTTCTGAGTTGGTCAAGACCAAGCTTATCCAGGCTGAAGTTGATGTTCTGGTTAGGTGGAATTACTGTCACATTGGATCTACAACGCGGCAGGTTACTGTGTAGTATAGAGCTTCAATACTGGTAGTACCCCTGAAACATTTGGATGGCCCCATGCGCAATCTGTTTTCCCGCTCAGTTTTACCCCTGTCTTTGACTGGCGCTTTGGCAACTGGGCTCATTTTCGGAGTTTTTGGACTGGCCCAGAGAGTCCTGGCTTTAACCGAGGAAGAAATTGCTAGCAAGCTAACCCAAATTCCTGTTTTTATGATTTTGGATGCCCAGGGAGAGCATCTAAAAGCTGTTAGCCAAGCTGATGAGAATGTGCAGGCTCCTATTGTGTTTTTGGATGGCGAAACAGCCGCTGGAGTGTTGGCCCAGGTACAAGAGGGCGGCCAGGATGCCCAAATTGAAGTGGTGGATCTGGCCACGGTTTATCGCGAGTCCGCCGAGGGACAAGAACCCGCACCACTGCTATATTTTCCCATTCGCGATGAACTAGCGGCAGCGGTAGAAATTGAGCCCGAATTTCAGGGTGTGCCCCTGTTTATTCCGCGTCGGGGTGAAACAAACGCATACCTTCCCTTTGTGCAAGGGGAAGAAGTGTCTTTGCCGATGTTTTTCTCCCGCGAAGACTTGCAGACCTACGTAGACTGGGTGTTTGAAAGTGACCCAGCCGGGGCGGAAGAAATCGTGGTGGAAGTGGTTTCTCTAGAATGGCTCCTGGCGGCTATGGCCTCCAGCGAGAATCAGGAAATGGATGAGCAACTGAGCCAGGTGCGATTGTTTCCCTCCAGTGATGTGCTGGAGTTTATTAACACCATTCGTGAACAGCAATCTGGAGCGTCTGAGGGCGGTGCTGGGGAAGCGGCTCAGTAGAAGCGGGCTAGGCTGGGCGCTGAAGTCCTGCCAATGTCCGGCCCTTCGTTACAATAGCAGTGCTGTTTACCTACCTCCTACGGCGTGACCCCTCCTCCATCCTCAGACCCGCAGCTCGAACCGTTAACCCGTGTTCAGGTGTTAGCGGCGATGGGGCTAACCGCTGTGCTGCTGCTACTGATTGCTAGGGTGTGGCTACAGTTTGACTCCGCTGGTCTGTTGCCTATGCAGATTTCCTGGCAGCAGGGGCTTTGGGGAGTGGCCCTGGGCTTAGTGATTACCCTGGCCAGTGCTGGGGTTTATCAACTCTGGCCCAACTATCGCAAGAATGCCGATAGCTATTTGGCCATGGTGCTACAGCCGCTACACTGGCCTGATTTGCTTTGGCTGGGTCTACTGCCTGGGCTGAGTGAAGAGCTGCTGTTCCGGGGTGTTATGTTGCCTGCCATTGGTCTGAACAACCTGGGGATTCTCGTTTCGGGCACCAGCTTTGGGGTACTGCATATGAGCAGTCTGCGCCAGTGGCCCTACATGGTGTGGGCCACCGTTGTGGGCCTGTTACTGGCCACCAGTGCAGTGATGACGGGCAACCTCCTGGTGCCTGTGGTGGCCCATGTGGTGGTTAATCTGGTGTCTAGTCTGGTGTGGAAGTTCCGCCAGCAGCAGCATTTACCCAGCAACGATTAGCCTTACCGGGACGGCATTGAAGGGCCTGTTATGCCTGGTTAGACGTTTTCTGGGAAACAGTCTCCCTAGTGGTGGGCAGTGCCCATCCTACCTACTGTAGGGTGGTTGAGCTTGAGGCGGGGATCTGTTTTCCTGGAAACCTCCTTGGGTAGGACTGCACCCTGGTTGTGGACTGCCGCGGTAATAGACTGCTGGGGTAATGGACTACTGCGCTGGGTTGCTGTCAACCAATTTCTTCGTTTACGGGGAAGCGGTTGAGCAGGTCGCGGGCATCGCGGGCGGTGGTACGCAGGGTGTCGCTGATGTAGGGCATGTGGGGAATTTGCGACAGCACATCCAACGTGCGGCGCAGAATGCGGACGATGTCGCCTTCGTCCAGGCTGGTGTGGTCGCAGAGGGTGACCCAATCCACCTGGAGCGCCCACTGCTCGACCAGGGCAACCAGCTCATACTCCAGCCAGATGGGGGCTTCGACCCGGCGGCGATGCTGCTGTTGAAAGAGTTGACGGCGCAGGCCGTGCAGGCCACCCAGGGCCTCTTCCACCACGCCAGAGAGCTTGTAGCGGCACCAGGTATCCGGGCGAGAATTTTCCGTTACCAGGGCGGCAAAGGCGGCGGCCAGTTGGGCGGCATCCAGGTGGTCAAATTCCCCGGAGTTGAGGGCTAGGGCCAGCCAGAGTTCGTTGTCACCCCGGATGGCGGCGGCCATTTCTCCCAGTTCGGTGGGCTGGTTTTGCGCCAGCGCCCCAAAGTGCTTGAGGATATCCATGATATTGAGAAATTCCTGCCAGTAGCGCCCGGTGTAGAGGGCTAGCTTGGTGGTGCGATCCTGCCAATCGTCCCGGAGACTCTGCAAGCGTTTTTGGTACTTGAGCAGGGCCGTCGGTTTTTCCCACTGGCGGGCCGGGTGTTGGTTAAGAGCCGCTTCCACCTGCTCAACCCGGTCGAGTTGGTCTTTGACCTCCGGGGCCAGATCTTCTAAGGAAGGCGGTATCGGCAGGGTCGCTACAATAGCCGCTGTGGACTCATCCCCCTGACGGCGCTGGCCGGGGTTGAGGGGCAAGTCGCTGGGTGGCACCAGGGCATCCACCGCCTGTAGCCGTGGCACATCGGCATGGAGGCCCACTACATCGGCCACCGCCACCACGTACCAGTAGTTGTCCTGGGTGAGGCAAACCAGGTAAGGGAACTGCCCCGCCCCTGGCACCTTGGTCACCAGCACCGCAGGCATTGGCTGCGGTACGGGAATGTGTTTGCCCTTGAGGGAGAGCAGCGTCCCGGTAATGGCAAAGGGCACCATCTTAGCCACATCCTCGACCAGCACGGCGGCGGCCTGCTTTTGCAGAATCTTCAGCAGGCGGCGTTCTTCCTTGAGGCGGCCCTGGAGTTTGGCATAGTCTTCCAGCACGGCCTCATCAATGGTGTCGAACTGGGCCTGGTAGCGGGCAATCTCGGCTTCCAGCCGCTGGATTTCATCCTGCTGGGGCTGCAAGTGCAGAGTGGCAAGGTACTGGCCAAAGCTGCGCTCAATTAGGTTTTTGGCTTCTTCTAGGGTGTGGGTTTGCAGCAGGTTTAGCACCATGCCGTAGCTGGGGGTAAACTGGCTGACCAGCGGGTCGGCCCCGGAGGTAGCCAGATGCACGGCCTCCCGCGAGCTTTCAAAGGGGCTTTCCACCGTCACCACATAGCCCTGACGATCCATACCGCGCCGTCCGGCCCGGCCTGCCATTTGCAAAAACTCGGAAGAGGTGAGCAGCCGGTGGCCGCTATCCGTGCGCTTCGACAGGCTAGATATGACCGTGGTGCGAGCGGGCATGTTGATGCCCGCAGCCAGGGTCTCCGTGGCAAACACCACCTTAATCAACCCGGCCTGAAACAGTTCTTCCACCAGCCCTTTCCACAGGGGCAGAATGCCAGCGTGGTGAGCCGCAATGCCCCGGTAGAGCGGCCCGATTTGCCCAGCCCGGCCTGCGTCGGGGTTGTCGGTCAGAAATTGGTCAATTCTTACCTTAAGCTGGCGGGCTTCTTCATCATTCACCAGGGACAGGCCGCTGACCTCATCTACGGCCTTATCGCAACCCCGGCGGCTAAAAATGAAGTAAATGGCAGGCAGCATATCCCGTTGCTGAAGCTGCCCCACCACAAAGGACAGGCTAACCCGGCCCCGACCCCTGGGCTGGCGCTGGGGTTGCCGTTGTTTTTTAAGCTGAGGATTGATTTTGGTCTGGCTGTTGTCGAGCAGGGGCACCAGGCGTTTGGTGGTGCAGTAGTGAAACTCCAGCGGCACCGGGCGAAAGTCGGAATAGATTAGCTCTGTGGGGCCATGCACCTGCTGGAGCCAGTCGGTGAGCTGGCCACTGTTAGCCACCGTGGCCGACAGGGCCAGGAGCTGAATCTCCGGCGGGCAGTAGATAATCGACTCTTCCCACACCGTGCCGCGCTGGCGATCGTTCATGTAGTGGCATTCATCCAGCACCACGGCTTCCACCTGTTGCAGGGTGGTGCCGGTTTCCCCAATGCGGGTGCCATAGAGCATATTACGAAAGATTTCGGTGGTCATCACCACAATGGGAGCATCGCGGTTGATGGACAGATCCCCCGTCAGGAGCCCTACCTGCTCGGTGCCAAACTGCTCCCGAAAGTCTCGTAGCTTTTGGTTGGAGAGCGCCTTCAGGGGCGTGGTGTAAAACACCCGCTTGCCGTGGGTCATAGCGCGATGGATGGCATATTCCCCCACCAGGGTTTTGCCAGACCCCGTAGGCGCACAAACAACGACCGATTTACCCGCATCCAGGGCCGCGATCGCCTGATACTGAAACTCATCGAGAGAAAATGGAAATAAGTTGGCTAAGTCAGGCACTGGGTCGCCACCACAGGAAAAATCGTCCTTATTCTAGTGTGCCAAGTCGAGAGTGAAACGGCGTAAACAACCTACTACACTAAAACTATTGTTGTAAGACTATCCCCCGGCAAACGCCTGCACGGCCCCTGAGGCTATGGTTCTACCAATTCCGCTGCCGCTTCAGACTGACACCTGGGTCAACGCCACCTGGGAGGACTTTATCACGCTTATGGATGAACCCCAGTACGAAGAGGGCCGGGGCTATTTTGATAACGGGTGGATGAGGCTTGAGATGGCTCCCTTAGGCGCTGGGCATTCGCGGCATGACTCGGTGGTTTCTAAGGTAATTAGCGTGTTTGCGTTGGTTAACACCATCCGCTTAGCGGAGTTGCCTAATTGCAGCTTCTACAAAACCGGAGAGCGGGGCTGCCAGCCGGATCTGGCGTTCTACATTGGCGAACAGTTCCAGCTACCGCCCCAGGATAATGCACCTGTTGATATCGACTTCTACGGGCCGCCGACTCTGACCATTGAAATTGGGGCCAGTTCCTCTAAGGATGACCTGGGGGCCAAACGCCTACTCTATGAACGCCTGGGGGTTTCGGAATACTGGGTGGTGGATGTGGCTAATCGCCAGGTGATTGCCTTTGCTGTGGTCGCCGGTCGCAGTGGGGAAATCCAGCATTCTGAGGTGCTGCCAGAGCTACCGATGACCCTGGTAAACGAGGCGTTGAATCGGTCGCAAACTGAGGACGATAGCGCCATTCTGCGGTGGTTGATGGCGATTTTGCAGCCCTAGGCGATTTCTAGATAACAACCTACCCCAGTAGGATGGGCAAAGCTTGCGTGCCCATCGGCAGAACGCTAAGCCCTGCAAAGCTTGATAAGCTGACCCTGGAAGTTACCTGGCCGGGAGCAAGATCGCCATGCACTATCCTAGTTTGCAATTATGGCATTCTATCAATCTGGACGCGGTTTTTGACAATCTCCAAACAACCCCTAATGGACTTACAAAATTAGACGCTCAACGGCGCTTTGAGCAAGTTGGCGCGAACTGCTTACCCCGACAATCTCCGCCAAGTCGTTGGCAAATCTTGTTGCGACAATTTCGTAGCCCGCTGATTTATATCTTGGGATTAGCGGCTTTCGTATCTGTTGTTATTGGTGACTTGAAGGATGCAGGATTTATTATCGCTGTTTTAGTCATCAATGCCGTAATTGGCGGGTATCAGGAATGGCGAGCGGAACAGAGCAGTCACGCTTTACAACAACTTTTGAAAATTCACGCTTCGGTGATGCGAGATGGCGAAGTGTACGAGGTTGATGCAGAAGCCGTCGTCCCAGGGGATGTGGTTTGGTTGGAATCCGGTAATCGGGTACCTGCGGATTTACGCTTGATGCAGACGCATAATCTGGAAGTGGATGAATCGCTCTTGACGGGAGAATCGCTGACTGTTCTCAAAAATGCAAATTGGTTGGGAGAGCCGTCTACTCCCTTAGCCGATCGCTTGAACATGGTGTATGCCGGTTCCATCGTCGTGCGGGGCAGAGGCAGAGGGAGCGTGGTAGCCACGGGCACTAAAACGGCTGTGGGGCAGTTGGCGCTGGATATGATGGCGACGGTGGGGGGAAAACCCCCGCTGTTAAAGCGCATGGAGCGGTTTAGCCAGGTGATTGCTCTGGGGGTGGTTGTGGCCGCGTTTGGGATGGCGTTGCTGGGCATTTTCAACCATGGATATCGCTTGGTGGAAATGGTTATGTTTGCTATTGCTCTGGCGGTTTCAGCGATTCCAGAAGGGCTGCCAGTAGCGTTGACGGTGGCCTTGGCGATCGCCACTCATCGTATGGCTCAGCGAGGGGTAATTGTGCGTCGATTACCGGCGGTTGAAGGGCTAGGAAGCTGTACTCTAATTGCCAGCGATAAAACAGGCACATTAACCTGTAATGAACTCACGGTGCGTCAGATTTGTCTGCCGAGTGGGGATGAGTTTGAGGTAACAGGCGAGGGTTTTGCTCCCCTTGGACAAGTCTTACACCAGGGACAGATTATTGCGCCGGATCGGCTCCCGTTGGATCGTCTGGCGCGGGCATCGGTTCTGTGTAATGAAGCGGATTTGCATCACAGCGATAATCGTTGGGTTTGGCGGGGCGATCCTACAGATATTGCGTTGCTGACAATGGCGCACAAATTAGGCTGGAGCCGAGAAACGACGCTAAATTTGTATCCGCAGATCAATGAAATTCCCTTTGAGCCAGAACATAAATTTGCGGCAACCTATCATCCTATTGAGGAGCAGGTGCATGTGTTGGTGAAGGGCGCACCGGAGCGAGTGTTGACAATGTGCAACGTGCACCCAGGCCTTCCCTCGCCCTTGACTATGGCCCAACGCATGGCAGAACAAGGCTATCGAGTGCTGGTACTAGCAGAGGGCATTGCTCCTGTAGATCTCGATCCAACCAAAGTCCCTCCTGAGCCTTCAAATCTAACGTTGTTGGGATTTGTCGGAATGATCGATCCCCTCAGAGCAGGCGTAAAAGAGTCGATCGCCGCTTGCCATGCGGCTGGAATTGCCGTGTGGATGGTCACAGGCGATCATCCGGCGACCGCCTTAGCGATCGCCCACGATTTAGGCCTGGTCAGGAATCTAAGGCAGGTGGTCACCGGGCAAGAGTTGGAAGGGCGCTCTCCTCAAGATATCGCCCATCTAATCCAGACAACCTGTGTCTTCGCCCGCATTGCTCCTCACCAAAAGCTCCAACTGGTGAATGCAGCCAGAGAGTCCGGTCACTTTGTTGCCGTTACTGGAGATGGAGTCAACGATGCCCCAGCCCTGCGGGCGGCCAACATTGGTGTGGCCATGGGCAAAGCCGGAACCGATGTTGCGCGGGAAGCCGCAGAATTGGTGATTAGCGATGATAATTTTGCCACTATTGTTGCCGGGGTTGAAGAAGGACGGATTGCCTACGACAATGTCCGCAAGGTGATTTACCTGCTGGTGTCTACAGGGGCGGCCGAGATTGTGTTGATTGGGTTAGCTGTGGGAACCGGATTACCCCTCCCCTTGTTGCCCGTGCAACTGCTTTGGCTCAATTTAGTGACCAACGGCATTCAGGATGTGGCGTTGGCGTTTGAACCTGGTGAGGGAGATGCCCTGCGCCGTAGACCACGATCTCCCCGCGAACCCATCTTTAATCGTCTGATGATCGAGCGCACCATCATTGCTGCAATTGTCGTAGGGGGAGTGGGTTTTGGTACATTCTATTGGATGTTAAAGACAGGGCAGAGTGAATTTTCAGCCCGCAATGCCCTGCTATTGTTGATGGTATTGTTTGAGAATATACACATTGGCAATTGTCGCTCTGAGAGTAAATCCGTATTTCAGCTATCGCCATTCCGCAGTCCAATTCTTCTGATTGGGACGCTGAGCGCTTTTCTGATTCATGTGATCGTGATGCACATGCCAGTGGGTAATACCCTACTCTCCACTGAACCTGTAGATATTAAAACCTGGGGAATGCTGATTGTCCTGAGCTTGACTGTGCTGGTCGCAATGGAGACTCACAAGTGTTGGCGATCGCTCTCCTCTGGAAACTGACAGAAGAATAGGCATTTCGGAGCAACGAAATAGGCAAAACAGTAAAAGTAGAGTGGGCAGTGCCTACCATTCCATCAGTACTTTCCACCCATCACTCTGCGATCGCCCCCTTCTCCCCCAAGTCATCACCCTCCCCAACTCGGCCTCTAATTATTCGGCGAGCATTGCCCCCAAACATAGCCCGTAAACCTGCATGGCAAACCTTCGGATAATTCCCGCCTTACTTTTCTTTCAATAGCCCTTGCCAAAGGTGGTGGATTAGAAAATGGGTACGAGCCATACACTTCTACGGCTTGAGAATAAAACTTTCACAATGAGTTGGCCTGAAAAGTCTGAAATCTCTCTGGTCGATGGTCAAAACAGTTCGGATATTCAAGCGTTCTGCCATTGCCATAACACAGGCATCAACAAAATCAATTTTGCCGTCGATGTATTGATCCAGAATGCCAGCACTACGGGCAATGTCCTGTTCCACAGCCACTACGAGTTCAAATCGACTGGTTGGCAACCCTTTGAGAAATTTGATGACAGTTGTCATACCAGCATCCCGATTGATCAAATAGGCGACTTCCACTAAGACCACCTGGGGTAGCAAAATCTTTAGATACTGTCCGTAAATCGGAGCAACATCAGCGTGACGTTCATCCAAGCGATTGGCAAGCGCAACCACAAAGCCGGTGTCTGCAATGACTCTTTCCATGAGGCACTAATGGTTTAAGCCAATCTCCTGCTGGAGAATTTCTTCTGAGCGGGTGGCTAATTCAGGGGAACCCGCAAACAAGCCGACTAATGGGTCTTCGGTTTGGGATTGATCCAGATTTTCAGCCGGTACGGATTGTGTTTCTTGAGCAACACACTGCATCAGTTGGCTGGCTAAAAGAATTTGATCTCTCAGACTCAGGTTTTGAGCGGCTGCTAATAACTCCTGAACTGTCATTTCTGTTTCCTTCTGCAGTTGCAGCTTACTTGGAGGATTGTCTCTATTTTGTCCCAGGTCAGGCACTGCCCACCATTCCATCAACACTTTCCACCCCTCACTTCCCGACCGCCAACTCCTCTCCGAAGCCAACACAATCCACAAATCCGCCTTCCACCATGCGGCGAGCATTGCCCCCAAGCATAGCCCGTAAGCCTGCATGGCAAACCTTCACCCAACCTGCACACCTCCCAGGATCGCCCTGGTATCAATTTCTCTGGCGGTAGCGCAGCAGGTCGCTAAACATCCCCCCCGGCTGCGGGAGGATGGGGTAAAAAAGATCTCCGAGGTCTCGAAGACCTCGAGATCTTGATCTGAATGTTTGGGATGGACAAGCTGCATGCTCACAGCTATGGGTTAAGAAGGTACCCGCTTTGCGCCCGGAATGTAAGTAAGAAATGGTTACAGTTTGGCGCTAGCTGGCCAGCACCCGGTGGCTCTGTAGTTCTTGAATGCGCTCCAGGCTGCCCACGGGGATAGCGTTGATGAGATGCTGGGTGTAGGGGCGTTGGGGACTGCGATAAACCTCCTCGGCGGGGCCAATTTCCTCCACCTGGCCCTGGTTCATCACCATGATGCGATCGCTCATGAACTTTACCACCGACAGGTCGTGGGAGATGAAGATGTAGGTGAGGTTAAACTCGGCCTGAAGTTCCTTCAGCAGGTTGAGCACCTGGGCCTGTACCGACACATCCAGGGCCGACACCGACTCATCGCAAATGATGAATTTGGGGTTAAGGGCCAGGGCACGGGCAATGCAGATCCGCTGCCGCTGCCCGCCAGAAAACTCGTGGGGGAAGCGGTTCATGCAGTTGGGGTCGAGGCCCACCCGCTCCAGCAGGTAGGCGACCCGCTCTTGCTGGTTGCGCTTGCTTTTCACCACACCATGAATTTTCAGCGGTTCGGCAATGGCGGCCCCAATGCTCATGCGCGGGTCGAGAGAGCTGTAGGGGTCTTGAAAGACAATTTGCATGTCTCGCCGCAGTTGGCGCAGTTGGCGACCCGTGAGGCTCAGCACATCGCGCCCCTCAAACCAGATTTTGCCGCCCAAGGTGGGCACCAGTCGCAAAATGGCCCGGCCCAGGGTGGTTTTGCCGCAGCCCGACTCACCCACCAGGCCAAAGGTTTCTCCTTGGCGAATTTGGAAGGATACATCGTTAACCGCCATGAGATAG
>CAYUBC010000082.1:0-10308 GCA_964442885.1 uncultured bacterium
TGTTCGTGGTCGCCGCCGGCCTGACGGTGGTGATCGTCTTCCAGTTCATCTCGCAGCTGATCCGCGCCCATCTGTTGCTCGAGCTGCGCACCAACCTCGACGTGCGCCTGACTTTGGGCTTCCTCGAGCACCTGGTCAGCCTGCCGTTCATCTTCTTCCAGACCCGCCTGAAGCAGCAGCGCCCCATTTTCGTAGGCCCAGTCGGCGTAGGGATGGTAGCCCACCATGGCCGGGGCAATGGTCTTGAGGGGTTCTGGACACCGCGAGGCGGCGTAGAGCTGCGTCATACCCTGATAGGAGAAGCCATACATGCCAACCTCCCCTGTACTCTGGGGTAGATTAGCGGCCCAGAGCACCGTGGCATAGCCATCGTCGGCCTCATGGCGAAACAGGCTAAATTCGCCGCCAGAGGTGCCTCGACCGCGCACATCCTGAATCACCACGATGTAGCCGTGGCTGGCATACCAGGTGGGGTGAGCATAGACCACAGTGGAGGCGATCGCCCGTCCGTAGGGCTGTCGCATCAGCAACACCGGAAACGGCCCCTCACCATCAGGGTAGTAGACATCCGCCTCCAGGTAGATGGGGAGCCTGTCCCCCTGGGCGGGCAGTTCAAGAGTCATGCCTCGCTTGGCCCGTACTGGATATCGCTCCACATCAAAAGGCATGGCATTTAACGAACAGGCCAGGGTAGCCATAGGCTCAGGCGCTAGAGGAAACGGCCAGCGGAGGCATAACCCCTAACTCCGCTTATCAGCCTGCCACGGCTCACAGGGTAGCTGACCATACTATTTATAAAACACTATTTATAAAACGTTGTGGCCTGGCCGCTCACCCTAACCCTGTCACCCAGCTATGACTGTTCTTAATAGCGCTTAGAATAGGGGCTATTAGACCATCCCTCACCCCTACGCTCCGTGGTATTCCCTGTAAACTTACGCAAGATCTTCATAGAAAATCATGCGGAGCTAGCTTAGGGTTACGGTAAAGCTAAATGAACTGATGGCGTGGCCGCTTCAGATTGTGCCGAAGAGTTGTCCAAGGGTTAGTTTTTAAAAAGCCTTATGACCGATATTCTAATCATTGAACACGACGCGGGCACTGAGCAGTTTTTAGTCCAGGCGCTGGCCGCCCAGGGCTATAACATTGCCACGGCCCGCAGCGGCAAAGAGGGGCTGACTCTGGCCGAAACCCTGCTACCCGGCGTGATTATCTGCGATTGGAATATGCCGGGAGAGCTGGATGGCTTAGCCCTCTGTCAGGCCTTAAAACAGCATCCCACCCTGTACATTGCTTCATTACTGCTGCTAACTTCTCGCTACAGTGCGGCTGACCGAGTCAAGGGGCTGGAACTGGGGGCCGATGACCTCCTCTCAAAACCAGTTGATATTGACGAACTCAACGCCCGGGTACGAGCTGGACTGCGACTGTACCAGCTCACCCAAGACCTCCGCCAGCAAAAGCAGCGCATGGAGGCCGAAATGGCGGAGGCTGAGAGCTATGTGCGATCGCTCCTGCCCCCCGACCAAACCGGTAAAGTCCCCATTCAATCTCGGTTTTTACCCTCCCGGCAACTGGGGGGCGACTGCTACGACTACTACTGGTTGGATCCAGACTACCTGGTCATATATCTGCTGGATGTGTCGGGCCACGGCCTGGGCTCGGCGCTGCTGTCTACCTCGGTACTGAATGTGCTGCGGTCTCAGTCATTGCCTGATGTTAGTTTCTACCGTCCTGAGAAGGTGCTGCGGGCACTCAACGAAACCTTTCAAATGGGCGACCAAAACCAGAAGTATTTCACCATTTGGTATGGCGTTCTCAACTGTGCTAACCGTCAGCTCCTCTATGCCAGCGCTGGCCACCCGCCTGCGGTTTTAGTCTCCATTGATGAGGAGCAAACCGTTAGCACCCTGCGCTTGCGCACTCCCGGTATGCCCGTGGGGATGCTACCCGACGTTAACTACAAGTGGCAGCGCTGCCAAATCCCTCCCAATAGCAGCCTGTACCTGTTCAGTGATGGCCTCTACGAAGTGCTTAAAAACAACCAGCAATACATCGGCCTGGATGCCTTTGTCGATTTGCTGACCGTAGCCCAGCGAGAGAAAGGCATTGACCACATTCTGCAATCGGTCATTCAGCTCCAGGCTAGCGATACCGCCAGCGATGACATGTCACTGATGATGGTGAATATCGATTGATATCGGGTGATATCGAGACGGGCTGAGGGCGCAGGCTGGTGCTCTGCGGGTAGAGTTCAGCCTTGAGGAAGGTTTTAAGGGTCAGAGGGCGGCAGTCAGGAAGCACTGACCCCCAGGATTCATAAAGAATCCATACTGGCCAGGGAGGGAATTTAGCATCAGGCCAGGGTGGGGTTATTCTCCCAGCACAGCCTGCTCAAAACTTGACTGATCGTCGTAAATCTCGAACACGCGATCCATGCTGGTGAGTTCAAAGAGCATGCGAACCTGGTCGTTAATGGAGCAAATACAAAGCTTGCGATCCAGGCTGCGGATTTGCTTTAAGAGCACTACCAGAGTCCCTAAGCCAGAACTATCAATAAACGTAACGTTTTTTAGATCAATCAAGATAACATCAGCTCCATCACTCAGCATTTGAGTGACGCTTTGCCGAAACTCTTCAGCTTTAGTGCTGTCTAACACCCCGGTTGGGGCAATCACTTGAATATTAGAACCCATAATAGATGAGCGCTACCCTTAATAACGACCAGGCTATGCACCAGCCCTGTCAAATGATACCTACTATTTTGGGCGGTAAACAGCGCTGAGGGTTCGATCTAGATTAATTTCAATCACCAGATCTGTGAATTCTCGGTTAGCCTTCAGCGGCGTAATAAAAAGTTCCGGATGCAAGGCGCGCCAAAAGTAATCCACGAAGTTATCCAGGGTGGCATCACTCATCCCAGGTTTTCCCGCTGCCCGCATCTGCTGCTCTGCTTGCTGCCGCCAAAGCTTGCTGATGCGGTAGTCCGGCGGACAGAGAATGTGCAGTTGATCCAGGTGTTCCCACAGCGGTAGGTAGGGTTGCAAGCGCCGATTTGTATCGCGGGCAAACTGTCGATCGGCCTCTGTGCAGATGGGGGCTGGGGCCTGCTCAAATTGCCCATCGGGTATTGGGCGCACCCCAACAAACCAGCCTTCAAACAGCACAATGGCGACTCCCTGTACTCGCTCCGGCTGGGTTCTATCCCCCTCGCCAGCGTGAAGAGACTTATCAAATCGGGGGATGTCAACCCAATCCTGCGGTTGGGCGTGACGCAAGCGATCTAGCGTGGCCAGACCCAACTCAATGTCATGAGTGCCAGGGGGGCCGCGCCAGCGCAAACGCGGGTCTGTCTGGCGCAAAAGGCAGCGCTCAGCCTGAGTCTTGTACAAATCATCCAGCGAGAAGCCCAGGGTTGGGTAACCCATAACGGCTAATATCTGCCCCAGAATGCGCGTCAGGGTGGTTTTGCCACTGCCTTGAACCCCTAAAATACCGTGAATTAGAGTGGCCTGGGTGAGATCGCGAGCCTGCTTGATGGTTAGGGCCAGGGGCAGCCAGAGTTGCCAGTATAGGCCTAGATAGCGCTCCCTGGCAGCGCCGGGCAGTAGCACTGGCAAGGGTGACGACACCAGCGCCCGTAACCAGTCCAGGCGGATTTGCAGTTGAGTGTCCACAGTCTCCGGGGTAATTCCCCAGGCCTCGGCCCGCCGACGGTCAGCCAGTTCCCAATCAATCAGCCGTTGCCACTGGGCCGCCGTAGGTGACCCAGTGGCCAAAAGTGAGGCTAGGGCTTCTGTAATGTCCTGATCTACCGCCATCAGAGCGATTGATTGCTGAGTTGAAAGAACAAACCCATTGTCTGAGTTTGCTCTGTCTGGCCATAGCTGGCTACGGTAACCTGCCGCAGATGCTTCAAGACCGGGCTGGCTGCCGTCTGCCACAGGCGAAACGGCGCTCCCCAACCTGCCACTATCCGCTGAAATTGCGGCCAATCCAGGTGGGCATAGGCTTCAGCAGGCTGCCTGAAACGATCCAGGTGCTGAGTCCATCCGGGTGGCCCATCCGACTGCTGATCGGCCAACAACACTTGCTCCAACGTCGCCGGGGAACGGGTTAGAACCTGATAGCGATCGACCTGGGTTTGTAGCCCAACCACATCGGCCTTAATCTGTAATGGCTTAGTTGCCTCAGCCCGGGCCACGGCGGGCACCAGGGAGAGCTGTGTCCACACCATAGTGGGATGCTCCAAAATGTCTACCCGCCCGACCCCCAGGCCTTGGGCTTGGGCCTGATCGTTCAAGGAACCTAAGGCAGTGGTCAATTTGTCACCGGTTGGGCTCAGCAATAGCCAGTCAGGTCTGGATGCCCCGGCCTGAAGCGCCACCCCCAGACCGTAGGCCTGGTCTACGCTGGTGAGGATTAGGTCAGTCGCATCGGTGCCCAGTAGACCGTCGAAGAGATGTCCTAGCGTCGGCAACCCAGAATCAGCACCCCAAAGATGAGAGATCGGGTTCAGCGCTTGCCCTAAGGCCGATAGATCAGTCCCCAGGGCTGCAAACGTTAGGGGTTCAGGCAAGTACTGAGCCAGACCATACCAGTCGGTAAAGCGACGCTGACGAGGTTGGAGCCCATGGCCGGGAGCCGCCGTTAAAACAGCCTCCGCCATGATCCCTTGACGGTTCAGCCCCACAGAAACCAGGCCCCAGTCTACCCGATTGTCCTCAGTTTCCAAGGCCGCCAGAGCTAGAGTTGCCGTTTCTTCGATTAAGTCACCCCTGAGCCAGCTTGTGGTCTTTGGCAAATCTAGGGCCAGCAACCCGATACGTTCGGCAGGCAAAGTGCGCAGAGCCAGCCTGTAGCGCTGCGCGGAGAGCAGGTTGGCATCGCTGACCTGGGCAACCCGTAGAGCCTGCCGCAGTACCTCTGGATGGTTAGCGGCCAGCACAAACTGGTTAGCTACCAGCACCGTAGCCAGTTGCTCTAGACCACTCCGTTGAGTTAGGCTAGCTTGCTCAATCGGCGGGTTAGCGTAGATCAGGCGACTACCAGCCACCTCCTCGAAGGTCAAGGCATCCCCGGCCATAGCGCGATTCTGCCAGAATAGCTCCAGAGTAGTGCGCGCCAGGGCGCTATCTCGACAGGATAACGCTACCAGGTAGCCAGGCTCCAGGCCATTGGTGGGATCTTGGTCCAGATCTAGGGAGACAACGGCGGCAGTAATTTCCTCGCCAAGCCACGGTTGCAGGTCTCGTTCGTAGGAAAGGCCGGTGTTAGCCAGCAAAATTCGCTCAATTTGGGCCATGTCCGCCTTAATGCTCTGGCGCAGCTTAGGCACCGCTAGATACTCCCAGAGTTGGCTCAAGCGGTCGGGGCGGGCCAGCACCGAGGCCACCACCGGAGACTGCTTGGGCACAAACTGTAGAGCTTCAGGATTTGCCTGCCCACCCCGCTCGATTAGATAGAGTGGAGTACGCAGGGCAAATCCACCCAGCAAGCCCATACCTACCACCAGCACCAACCCAGCGGCAACCGCAAGGGGAACAATAAACGTCCGAAACTTCATGGGCGCAACCGTCTGAACCAGGGTATCCCCACCGTAAAGGCTGGGATCTCAACACAGTACCCTCTCAGTGTATGGTGCTTCGGTACGCTTAGGCGTTCAGACCCGACGGAGGTAGGTTGAACGTAACAGAATTAGACACTAAAGTCGGGATCAACACCACGCCAAACCGCAACCAAACGGCCCTGGATATCGACCATATCCGCCGGAAATTCCATTACCGGATAGGCCGGGTTAGCGGGTTTAAGCTGCACCTGGTCGCCATCCCGATAAAAGGATTTGAGGGTGGTACCAGTCTCCACCCTAGCGGCGACAATAGTACCTTCGCGCACGGATTGAGGGTCTTTAACCGGACGCATGATCACGATATCGCCCTCCAGAATCATGGCATCGATCATGCTGTCGCCCGTAACCCGTAGCGCATAGTCATCATTGCGAATCGGCAAGCCATTGAGATCAAGCCGCTCCACGTCATCGGTAAACACTTCATTGACGTAGCCAGCGGCGATGGTGCCGAGAATGGGCACTCCCCTAACATCTTCACAGACCCGAATGGTGCGGGCCTTACCCTCGCTCCACTCGATGTAACCTTTATTCTTAAGATGCTCCAACCGGCTCTGAATGGGGGCTGGAGACCTCAAGTTCATAGCCCGCATCATCTGCCGAATGGAAGGGGAGTGCTGGTTGACGCGAATGTACTCTACCAACCAGTCATAGAGTTGTTGTTGAGCAGTCGTTAAGGATTCCATAGAAACTTAGCCGCGGCAATATATCAGTTCTCAGAACAACTGTACCAAAAGCATGGCAATCTGTCTAGATAGATTTTGGTGACGGAGTTATTTAAACAACTAAGGCCATCCTATTACGGATGGCCTTAGCTAATGTATGGACGATGAGTAGAAGAACGCTTTGACCAGAAGCCTAGCGAATATACTCCTTCAAAATGCTATTGCGATTGGGATGACGCAGTTTACGTAGTGCTTTAGCTTCTATTTGGCGAATGCGCTCACGGGTAACGTTGAAAATCTGGCCGATTTCTTCCAGGGTTTTCATCCGACCATCATCCAACCCATAGCGCAGCCGCAAAACATCACGTTCACGAGGGCTGAGGGTTCCCAGCACGCTTTCCAGATCTTCACGTAGCAGGCTCTTAGAGACCTGATCTTCCGGTGTTTCACCGTCGGACTCAATGAAGTCACCCAGGCGAGAGTCTTCCTCCTTACCAATGGGCGTCTCCAGAGAAATGGGAAGCTGAGCCGACTTGGCAATAAACCGTAGCTTCTCAATGGTCATTTCCATACGGGTGGCGATTTCCTCTTCCGTAGGCTTGCGACCTAATTCCTGAGACAACAGTTTAGTCGTCTTTTTAATCCGTGAAATCGTTTCGTAGAGGTGAACCGGCAGTCGGATAGTGCGAGACTGATCGGCAATGGCACGAGTAATGGCCTGACGAATCCACCAGGTGGCGTAGGTTGAAAACTTATAGCCCTTTTCGTGGTCAAACTTTTCAGCGGCCCGAATCAAACCCAGGCTCCCTTCTTGAATCAAATCCTGGAAGGAAAGCCCCCGGTTCATGTACTTCTTCGCAATGGATACCACCAACCGCAGGTTGGATTGAACCATTTTGTCCTTAGCCCGTCGCCCAATGTGAACTCGATGGCGAAACGCAGCCAGGGTAAAGTCTTCCCCTTCCTCCTGAATAACCGCCTGAGCCCACTCTTCATAGTTTGGATCCTGGCCCAGCGTGTCAGAAAGGTCGTCGTAAATGCGTTCTAGCTTGAGTAAATCGGCGATTTTGCGGGCTAGTTCGATTTCTTCTTCTGCCCTGAGGAGGCGAATGCGACCGATTTCCTGAAGGTAGAGACGGATTGAATCTTCAGTGTAATGACGCTTTTTGGTTTGAGCGCGACGGCGGGTTGCTTTTCCCTTGGACGCTTTATCTTCCTGAGCGTCGGCCTCGTCATCTTGAGCAACAAAATTCTCGTCGCCATCGGTATCAACTAGCAGATCGATATCGCTCTCAGGGTCGATGGTTTCGAGCAGATGGTTTGCTTGGGTCATGCCGCGATCCTCGTGCTCCTTCAAATGCAAGACAAAAACTGTGATCAGATTAACAGCTTAGACCGGTAGATGCCCAGTGATCGAAGCAACTCGGATTTGCGCCTAGACGCTGAGCAGCTTAACGAGCCTGGCTTTGCAGCCGCTAACCGAGCCGGGCACTGAGAACCCTCTTCCAGCACTATAACCACTTCTACCGAACGGTAGAGGGCCAAGACCTATCAGTTCACTAATTTTAACTGTAAACCCAGGGCACGGCATCACCTAAATTCTAAACCCGCCCAGAAATCTCCTAAAAACATGGATATACGCCGATCAGAACCGGCCTGGATTACGGGATCTCTCGCTGCTGAATGGCTGCTACGGTGGCAATTTGGTCTGGGCTCATACCCGCCTGCTCGAGATGGTCTAAGTAGGCGCGGCTCTGATATCGCCCATCCAGCCCCAGGGCTTGTCGATAGTAAGTCTGGGCCTGGGCTGGGTCGCCCTGGGCTTCGTAGGCCAGGGCCAACGCTACCCAAGGGTGAGGGTTGGCAGGTTCAAGCTCGGTGGCAGTTTGAGCGTGGGTGATGGCTTTCTCAGCCTGACCCAGGCGCTCGTAGGCCAGGCTGAGGTTGTAGTGGGCAATTTCGTTATCGGGTTTGAGCGCTACTGCCCGCTGGTGAGTGGCTACCGCGGTCTCCAGTTGCCCATCCACCAGGTAGACAATGCCCAGGGCGTTTAAGGCTGGCACCAGGTTGGGATCATGCTCTAGAGCCAGGTTGAGCGTATCCGCTGCGCGGCTGGGATAGCCGGCCAGGTGTTGCGTCCAGCCGAGGATGACGTGGCTGTTAGGATTCTGGGGATCAAGGGCGGCAGCAATGGTCAGAGTCGCGATGGCCCGCTCCCAGCTCCCTGCCTGCCGGTAGACCAACCCCTGCCGCCGATACCGCTCTGCGGTTTGAGGATCAACCAAAAACGTGGGGTAGGCCAGTTCCGTTAAGACGGTTGAGGATAACGGGGTAGCCGCAAAGGGAACCGCCGCCTCTGACGCCCGACACCCCCCCAACAGCGCCGGAACAATTAGCCCTGCCCCGCAACAACGCCAGGATTGAATACCTCGCTTACCTATAGCTCTCTTGCTGTTTAGTTGACTAGTCTGCTGTTTAGCAGCATAGGGGAAACCAGGCTGTAGGGTCTTAACCATGCTCTGGTTTAACGCAGGAACGCCCGCAGATACCAACCCCAGCAGTTTCGATAATTCTTCTACCAGAGAGTTCTCTCTGAACTTTTTAAGCCTCCGGCTTTATGGCATATCAGGGCAAGACTACATAAAACTTTGCAAAAGAATGCAGGTGATGGATGCAATCTAGCCAACCGTAACCGCTTAACATTTGCTTTAGAATCTTGTCAGCAGTCGTCATCGGCTCAACCCATCAGCATCGTCAGTCCACTCCCCAACGGCACCTCATTATGGCTATCGGATATCTTGCTCTGGTTCTCCACGCTCACCTACCCTACGTTCGCCATCCGGAAAGCGATTACGTGCTTGAAGAAGAGTGGTTATACGAAGCCATTATTGAAACCTATGTGCCCCTGCTGACCATGTTTGAGGGGCTAAAACGCGACGGTATTGACTTCAAGTTGACTATGAGCATGACGCCGCCCCTGGTGTCGATGTTACGCGATGCCCTTCTGCAAGAGCGGTTTGATGCTCACCTGGCCCAGTTGGAAGAACTGACAGAGCTAGAGGTTGAGCGCAACGTTCACAATGGCCATCTGCGTTACCTGGCTGAAACCTACGCCCAGGAGTTTAACCACGTCCGGAATGTGTGGGAGAGCTACGGCGGCGACCTGGTGAAGGCCTTTAAGCAGTACCAGGATACGAACAACCTGGAGATTATTACCTGTGGGGCTACCCATGGGTATCTGCCGCTGATGAAAATGTATCCCGAAGCGGTATGGGCTCAAATTCAGGTAGCCGTAGAGCACTACGAAGACACCTTTGGCCGTCCCCCGGCGGGCATTTGGCTGCCTGAATGCGCCTACTTTGAAGGGCTAGAGCGGATGGTGGCCGATGCAGGCCTGCGTTACTTCTTAACGGATGGCCACGGCATTCTCTACGCTCGCCCCCGGCCTCGGTTTGGCTCCTACGCTCCCATCTTTACGGAAACGGGGGTCGCCGCCTTTGGGCGAGATCATGAGTCCTCGCAGCAGGTTTGGTCGTCCCAGGTAGGCTACCCTGGCGCATCGGAATATCGAGAGTTTTACCGTGACCTGGGCTGGGATGCTGACTACGAATACATCAAGCCCTACGTGATGCCCAACGGCCAGCGTAAGAATGTGGGCATCAAATACCACAAAATTACCGGTAAGGGGTTAGGGCTTTCCGATAAAGAATGGTACGACCCCTACTGGGCGCGGGAAAAAGCAGCTGAGCACGCCGGTAATTTTATGTATAACCGGGAACAGCAGGTCAACTATTTGTACGACCTGATGCAGCGTCCGCCCATTATTGTCTCTCCCTACGATGCGGAACTGTTTGGCCACTGGTGGTATGAAGGGCCCTGGTTCCTGGACTATCTCTTCCGCAAGAGCTGGCATGACCAGAGCACCTACGAAATGACCCACCTGGCGGATTATTTGCAGGCCAACCCCACCCAGCAGGTCTGTCGTCCCTCCCAGTCGAGCTGGGGCTACAAGGGCTT
>CAYUBC010000083.1:0-10278 GCA_964442885.1 uncultured bacterium
CCAAAGCTGTGGCCCACCAGCCCGCTACCGGCCTCAAAGCGGTACTTAAACAGTTCGGTCAGCAGCTTTTCCTCGTCGGCCAGGGCCGAGAGGCAGTTGCGAATATCCCCCGGTGGCAGCACGCCAATTTCTCGCCGCAGCCGCCCAGAAGAGCCGCCATCATCGGCAACGGTAACAATGGCGGTGATGTTGGCGCTGTAGTGTTTTAGCCCCCGCAGCAGGTTAGACAATCCGGTGCCGCCGCCGATGACCACAATTTTTGGCCCCCGCGACAGCCGCCGCTGGGTCAGTAGGGCATCCAGCAGTTCCTCTTCCTGACCGGGAATCAAAACATCGGTAATAGCGCCTACTGTGCGGGTTTGGCCCCACAAAATTAGCCCCAGACCTAGCAAAATGCCCAGAGGGCCACTCACATAGCTGGGTACGTAGGTGGTAAACAGCCGCAGCGCCGCCCCCAAAAACTGCCCGGTATAAAAAACAGGGGTCAGCTTCAGCCAAATCATGATGCCGATGCCCACCATCAGCACGCCGGCGACGCTGAGAAATAGCCATCGCTTCACCAGCAGGCCCGGAGCCAGCCACCATACCCAGCGATTTACTCGTCGCGACGATGCCAGGGAGGCGGGCTGTTGAAACCGCCGCAGTTGCTTCTCAAGGGCCAGAGGAAAGGGTTTTAGCCGCATGGTCAGGGAGTGAGGTTAGGGTCAGCGTAAGCATCTCTGGGCAGGGCAAGAAGACGCCAGGGGTGGAGCCAATGCTGCCAAGACTCGGTAGATCCCATCGAAGGCAAGACTCGGTAGATCCCATCGAAGGCAAGACTCGGTAGATCCCATCGAAGGATAGTGTAGCTTCTATGACTTAGAGTTAACGCGATGTGTGCGCCTTCGATTCTAGCCGCTTATCCATTGAGCTAACCCCTGGCTGATCTACGAGGGCCGTCAATGTTGAAGACGATGATTCCCGGTACACTGAGCCCTAGGACGATCTATATCCCGGTTAAGACCTATGGATAATCCTTTGGAGACTGGCTACGAAACCAATGGACTGGCCAATGCCCACGGTCAGGAGGGCACCCAGGCTGACTGTGAGCAGCGCGTTTTGCTGGAACTCCAGGGTATTTCCAAGCGCTTTGGCAACAACCAGGTGCTCGACCAGGTGGATTTGACCATTGACTCCGGCGAAGCGGTAGCCATTATTGGCCCATCAGGAACCGGCAAATCCACAATTTTGAGAATTATTGCCGGGTTACTGGCTCCTGACTCCGGCGATATCTACATAGCCGGGCGCAAACGCGAGGGGCTGATTGAAGACTCCGCCGACCCGGTGGGCATTGGCATGGTCTTTCAACAGGCGGCCCTGTTCGATTCGCTAACGGTGGATGAGAATGTAGGCTTTTTGCTGTATCAGCATTCCACCTTGCCCACCCACCAGATCAAACATTTAGTAGACGAGGTGCTAGAAATGGTGGGTTTGCCCGGCATTGGCAACCGCTACCCGGCAGAACTCTCCGGCGGCATGCGCAAGCGGGTTAGCTTTGCCAGGGCCATTATTGCCAACCCCGAAAATCCCCAGGATCGACCGGCGCTGCTGTTGTACGACGAACCTACCGCTGGCCTTGATCCCATCGCCTCTACGGTAATCGAAGACTTAATTCGCGATATTCAGCACAGCCACGGCTGCGGCTCGTATCTGATTGTCACCCACCAGGACAGCACCATTCGCCGCACCGCCGACCGGGTGATTTTTCTCCATCGCGGCAAAATTCAGTGGAATGGCCCTGTAGAAGCCGTTGACAGAACCGATAACCCCTACGTGCGACAGTTCTTTAGCGGCCAGGTGGAGGGGCCAATTCAAATGCTGTCGTAGTCTGGTAGTAGTCTACGGGGATTGAGGCTGAAAGAGTGGTTCGGTGGGGTCATCAACATTCGGGTCGGGCGTTGGGTGAAGGCGCAGCATTAGCGGTAGTGTGAATTACCTGGGAAAATTGTGACGCCATCCTATGGATTGCATGGATAAACCTGAGGAAGAGTAATGCGCGAACGGGCAATTCGAGAAGGCTCTGTGGGGCTGCTTATTTTAATCGCAGTGGCGCTGTTTGGCGGGCTGGTGCTGTGGTTGCGGGGCTTTAACCCGCGTCGCCAGAGCTATCGGGCTACCCTAGTGTTTGAGAATACGTTGGGCATGCAGGAAGGAACGGCAGTACGCTTTCGCGGGGTGCGGGTGGGGCGGGTCTTGGGGATTCGCCCAGACTCTAACCAGGTGGCGGTGGCGGTGGAGATTACCCAGCCTGAGCTGCGCATTCCCAGCGATTCTTTAATTTTTGTAAACCAGTCGGGGCTGATTGGCGAAACCACGGTGGACATTACCCCGGTGCGGCTATTGAGCGCCGAAGAAGAGACCCTTACCCCCTTCCCGCCCGGCTGCAATAGCCAGGCCATCATCTGCGACGGCGATGAACTCACCGGCGCGGTGGGTGCCAACTATGAATCGCTGATTCGCTCCGCCGAAAGCCTGGCCAACGCCTTTGCCGATCCGGAAATTATTCGCGACCTGAAGATTACCCTGAATAACGCCACCCTGTTCACCGAAAATGCCAATGTTCTGTCTGAGGAACTGACTACCCTCTCGCGCCAGCTACAAACCGACCTTGGCCCACTGCTAGCCTCCGCCAACCGGGCCACCGACACCATTGGCAACGCCGCCGCCCAATTTGAGATTACCGGCACCGAGGTAAACAGCCTGATTACCACCAACCGCCGCAGCATTGTCTCTACCCTAGACAACCTCAACCGCAGCACCGCCAACCTGGAAATCATCATGGCGAACCTGGCCCCCGCTGTTCAAGACAGCCAGTTTCTCCAAAATCTGGATACCCTATCTGCTGATGCCACCGCCGCCGTTGCGGACATTCGCGCCATTACCGCTGCCGTAAACACCCCCGAAAACCTGGTCACGCTCCAGCAAACCCTGGATTCAGCCCGTACCGTTTTCCAGAACGCCAACAAGGTGCTGGCCGATGTCGATGAGCTAACCGGCGACCCCACCTTTCGGCGCAACATTCGAGACTTAATCAATGGCCTGAGCACCCTGGTCTCTCAGACCGAGCGGCTGGAGCAGGAAACCCGCCTGGCCCAAGCCCTCACCCCACCCCTCGGCATGGCCGTTGAGCGCATCTCCCTCACCCCTGCGCCGTCACCAACAGCCCAGCCCCAGCTCGCTACAGGTTCCCCTGCACCGCTTCTGATTTCTCACAATGGCCAGTATTATCATTTGAGGCTTCATCCTCGGCAACCCTAGGCGGGAGGCTGAGCGTCAAGATTCAGAACTCACCCCTGCCCCTCCCAGGACTAACCTACCCCTGCCCCTCCCAGGAGGGGATGTCTATCCAAAATCGTAAATCCAAAGTCCTTGACCCACCCCTACCCCTCCCAGGAGGGGATGTCTATCCAAAATCCAAAATCGTAAATCCAAAATTCAAAAATCCTCTGGCTAGTGTTGCAGTGACTAATAATCCCAGCTTTTTCCAATTTGAGGCAGATTTTGTCAATTCTCTGCGCTGCATTCCCATGCAGGTGCGGCTCAAGCTTGATACCTGCGGCGTTAAGCTGAATTTGGCCCAATGGCACCAGTTCACCGCCACCGAGCGTCAGCAATTGGTTGACTTACCCTGTAGCAATGAGGTCACTACTACCGCCTACCGAAACTACCTGCAAAGCCTGGTGTGTGGCTACCAGGGCAACCCTGCTAAGACCCTACCCATCGACCCCGCCCCGGCCTGGTTGGATGACCAGGTCATGCCCTCGGAGGTTGAAGCCCAGGCCGCATCCTTAGGTCACTCTTTGACCCTAACTCAGTGGCAAGCCCTGACCCCCTTGCAGCGGTTTGCGCTGATCAAGCTCAGCCGCTCCGGCCACGAAAACCGTAACTTCCGCCCCGCCCTAATGGAATTTGGACTGGTCTAAGCAAAAAGTCCTAACCCACCCCTGCCCCGGAATCGCAAATCCAAAATCTTTAACCCACCCCTACCCCTCCCAGGAGGGGATGACCGGCCAAAATCGCAAATCCCTCTCCCCTCCTCACTCTCTCTCCCTACCTCCGAGTCGTAAGCGCTTCGGCTTGGGCACAGCAGACTCCAGATGTAGGTAGTCAGTTAGCCAGAATACGCAGAGGTAGAAGGGGCCGGTATCCAGCAGGGCAGCCACCATCTTAAACAGATAGCCATAGCTGATGAAGCGAATGATTTGGGGCCAGAGGCTCTGGGTGTCATCAATGGGGAGCGCCCCGGCCAGAAAGTGGGTAATCAGCACCACGGCGATGGTATCGACCAGTTGGCTAATTAGCGTAGACCCGTTGTTGCGCAGCCAGAGGTGTTTGCCGTTGGTCAGTTCTTTCCAGAAGTGGAAGAGGTATACATCCACGAACTGAGCCGTTAGGTAAGCGGCCATGGACGCGGTAACGGCTCCAAAGGTCAGGGCGCGTATTTCAAAGAAAACCGGCAACCGACCCGCCGCATCCCGGATGATTTCGCCTGTTTCCGGATCCAGAGTTTCAAACCCCGGCAGGATGCCGCCCAGCCACACAATAAAAATGACCCAAAGGTTAAGCAGCAGCCCGACCCAAACCACCTGGTTAGACCGTTCTTTGCCGTAGAGCTCAGAAATTAAATCCGTACATAAAAAGGTCAGTGGGTAAGGCAACACGCCCACGGCCACGGTGACCGCAAAGTCACCCCAGGTAAACACATTTACAAACCGGCTGATACCAAGGATGTTCAACATCCCCAGGGTGCCAAGGAAAAGCCCCGCCAGCACCAGAAACACGGTGTCGCGGCGATTGCGGATATGCTCTGGCACTATTTCGGTCGGGGTGGTTAGGCTGGAAGGCTCAGTTTTCATATCAAGGGAGAAAACTACCGGATCTACACCAGCTTATCAACTTGGTTGCCGACTAGGGCGAGGCCAGCCATTGACAGATTCATGACCATAGGTTGACTACAGGCCGTCTAGGCAGGTTTGGTTTGAGATTTACGGATGAGGTTGAGGCACCTCAGGTTGAGCCACAATGGGACATGGTGACGCCTGCGAGGGGTAAGGGCATGACTGAGCTGTTTTCAATGGCCGCTAACCAGGGCAGGTTAGGGCTACCCACCATGCACGATTTGCCCAGCGACAACCCGGAGGACTCTGGCTTGCCCGATGAATTTCATGGCTTACAACCGCAGCTCCTTAGCCTTACCCTGCGCTTAAGCCAGTACAGCCGCCAGGAGCTGTTTACCGCCTTTGACCTCAACCTCTACTACGACCCAGACCACACTGGCTGGTACAAGCGGCCCGACTGGTTTTTAGTGGTGGGGGTGTCTCGCCTTTACCAGGGTAAAGGTGCGCGCTCTAGCTACGTGGTATGGGATGAGCAGGTGCCCCCCATTGTGGTGGTGGAGTTTCTTTCCCCTGGCACTGAAGCCGAGGATTTAGGGCGCTTTGCCAGTAAACCCGTTCCTCTAACACCGGGCAAGCCGCCCCGTAAGTTCGAGGTCTACGAGCAAATTCTTCAGGTGCCCCACTACATTGTTTACAACGAGCAGACAGAGCACCTGCGCTATTTTCGATGGGTAAACGGGGCCTACCAGGAACAGGCTATCGCCTCCACTAACCCCCGCCTCTGGATTCCAGAGCTGGGCATAGGCTTAGGATTATGGTCAGGGGAATTTCGTGACCTACCCCAGAGGTGGCTACGCTGGTGCGCTGCCGATGGCACCTTTATTCCTACCGATACTGAAGCCGCCCAAAATCAAATCTATCAAGCCGTCATTAACCTGTTACAGATGGGGTTGACAACGGCCCAGGTTGCTCAGGCTCTCAGCCTTTCTGAGGTAGACATTCAGCGCATAGCAGACAGCGGCGGCTACTCGCCTTGAAGTGCAAAATTCAAAATGCAAAATTCAACCCAACCCTTCTCCTACCTGTAGCCGACTGCCGTTAACAAAATCCGCGCCTGCCTGGTGTTGCTTGCCGCTGGGCTTCACCTGCCGGATTAGGAGCAGGCCGTCCCCCGTTTGCACCACTGGGCCATGCCCCTTGAGTAAGCCCACAATGGTGCCAGGTTGGGCCTGGGTGGCGCTGGGGAGGAGGGCTTCAACGGCGGGCTGAAGCTGGGCCAGCTCTGGCGGCAGTTGCGACCAGTAGACCGAGCCTAGGGGGGCGGTGGCCAGGATCTTCAACGGTTGTCCTCGAAAGGTGGTAGTGGTGTTGGGATAAAAGCCACGCACCTGATTGTGGAGGGCGATCGCCGCTCGGCCCCAGTCCAGCTCGTAGTCCTCTTTTTGAATCAGCGGCGCGTAGGTGGCCAGGGCTTCATCCTGGGGTTCGGCGGTGAGGCTGCCCTGGTTCAGCCCCTGCAGGGTTTCCACTAGCAGGTCGGCGCACTGCTCAGCCAGGGCAGCGGCGATGTCATAAAAATTATCCAGCAGCCCAATGGGTAAATGGGACTTTAGCAGCATGGCACCGGTATCCATGCCGATGTCCATTTGCATGGTGGTCATGCCGGTTTCGGAGTCACCATTAACAATGCACCACTGAATCGGCGCGGCCCCCCGATAGGCCGGCAGCAGTGACCCATGGCCGTTGATGCACCCCAGGCGAGGGATCTCTAAAATCTGCTGGGAGAGAATTTGCCCGTAGGCGACTACCACAAAGGCATCGGCCTGGAGGGCGGCCAGGGTAGCCAGGCTGTCTTCGTCTTTTTTGATGCGGCGGGGTTGTAGCACCGGGCAATTTGCCGCTACAGCCACTTGCTTGACGGGAGAGGCATCTACCTGGTTGCCCCGGCCCCGGCGCTTGTCAGGCTGGGTGACTACGGCACAGACTTCCAGGTCAGGCTCGGCCAGTAGACGCTTGAGGCTGGGTACCGCAAAGTGAGGGGTGCCAAAAAAGACAAGTCGCATAGTTGATTACCGCTGCACAATGCCGATCTCTAGCCGTTGGTTGCGCTGCTGGTTGCCCGGCGCATCGCCAACCACCACCGGACGAGTTTTGCCGTAGCCCAGGGTCACCCAGCGCAGGCCCACATCCGCCAACTGAGGTTCCAAATGTTGTTGCACCGCTAAGGCCTGCTGGAAGGTGAGCTGACGGGCTGCTTCAGCATTCATAGCGCCGTCAGTGTGGCTGCCCACCAGTAGGGTTACTGGCCCGTAGCGGCGTAGGTCGGGCACGATGGAATCCAGCAACTGCTGCCCAGAGGGGGTGAGGAGGCTGCCTTCTGGTTCAAACAACAGGGCACTGGGCAGGACGATGCGATCGCTCACCACCGGAAAAACGGGTTCCTGGTAGGGGGCGGGGGCGTTGCTACCCAGATTATCGGAGATGGATGGGGCAGGGGCGGCAGCGGGGGCCGGGGACGCCGGGGACGCCGCACCTTCCAACTGCTGCAGGCGACTTTCCAGGGAACCTGTGGCAGGCTGGCCCACCTGGGCTTCTAATTGAGTCAGGCGAGTTTCCAGACTGTTAAAGTCCTGCTGGAGAGTTGTCAATTCAGCGGTAAGCTGCTGTTGTTCTGCCTCAGAGAGCGGTGGGCGGTCGGGGGGTGGCGCTGGGGATGCCGCATCAGGGGATGCCGGATTAGCTGACGGTAAGGCTATTTCAGCCTCAGTGCCCTGCCACCACTGGGGTAATTGGCGAATCTTGTTCAGGGTTGCCTCAGACCGCCGCATCAGCCGTTCTTGCAGGGGCGGCTCTGGGTTTGGGGAGGGCCAAAACTGGGCAACCAGCACCCCCGCCAACCAGCCAATGCTAATGCCAGCACCCAGAACAACGGCCCTAACCAGTAGCGTCCACAGGGCATGTAGGCCGCTAAGCAAGCTCGGCGGCTGGCGGGGTTGAGCATCCAGATTAAGCTCTGGGGTCTGATTGGCCTCTGGGGCAGAGGCGCTAGGCGGTACTGGGGGAATATTGGAGGGATCAGACATACCGCAGGTATCCAGATTGCACCAAACAACGGTTTAGGGAACTGTGCTCCAACGCCATAGTCCAGGGCCTGGGGACGACACTACTGGGGCCAGCCATCCCAGGGGCTGACCTCCAGGACACCAGTTTCAGTAAAGACAACTCTAAAGTCGGCCTGCTCACCCGCCTCAGGGGCTGTAGACACGAAACCGGGGATAGGAGTTTCCTGAGCCAGGTCGGCCGCAACAGCGTCGATAGCTTCATAGCCAATAACGTCCCCTGCTTCGGTCAGCCGCACCCGGTAGGCGATCGCTTCGCTGTTGCCAATGGGGCCTAAGTCCTCTAGTAGACGCTCGTAGAGGGTGCGATTGAGGTCACGAATGCGATCGCCATCGCTAATCTTTGTCTCAATCCTGGGTAGTTCTACCGGCTCTGGCCCAGCCTCTGCAGCCGAGTCGCTGGTAACTGGCTCCTCATCCAGGGTGTTGACTTCAGGGGCATCGCCAGACGCCTGATTATCAGCGTCTACTGGACTATCGGGGTCTACTGGACTATCGGGGTCTACTGGCCTATCGGCGTCTACGGGGGTAGGAGTGGTCTCAGCCGTATTGTCCTCTGCCCCGGTATCCTCAGACGTTGGAGGCGTGGCGGCAGGATCCTCTGCCCCAGGCTCTGGCTCGTTGCCCGACGCCCCAGGGGCGGGGGTGGTTTCAGCCGGGGTATTGGCGTCGCCGTTGGGGCCGGTCGGCTCAAATTCTGGCGGGGGTACGAAGAATAGCGCCAGCCCAGCCGCGGCCAGGGCGGCGGCACCCAGGGCCGCCGGAGCAGCGCGTTTAGTAACGGGTTCTGCCGGTTTCACCTGCCGCCGCGAAACCGCCTGGAATGCTGCGCTCAGGTCGGGCAAGGTTTGGGTATCAGCCAGGAGCTGATCCACCGCCTCCAGCAGGTCGTAGAACTGCACTGTGGTCAGCTTGACATCCAGCGGGGCCAGGGCATTAGCGTCAGTCAGGGTTTCCTCTGGAGACTGTTGCTGCACAATCAGATGATGGTAGTGCTCCTCTCCCGGCTTCAAATCGACCAGGGGAGGTGGGGTGTTAACCCTAGCCCCAGGGCGGGGGACACCGCTGAGGAGTTGCTGACCGTAGTGGCTCACCGCCGTCACCAGGCTGTCTAAAAACTCCCGTCCGCCGGTCAGGGTAATATCGGTAACACCCGGCAACTGACACTCTGCGTTCATTAACATCGTCAAGGGCGACAGAGGATCGTTGATATTGGCGGTGAGCCCCTCCAGCACCAGGTTGCAGTAGGGCAGGGTGTATTGACGTTTAACGGTCATACCACCTCTCCATCAAACAAACTACTCCAGAGCCGTTGGGTGCCCAATACCCCAGAGCATAACAGTAGTTGCTCCAGTAGTTGCATGGCCAGGTTATCCAGATTTTCATCGCTGCTGTAAGCAATTACCCCGGCCCGGCGAGGGTTCATGCGAGCCCGAAAATGGGTGCGAAAGCGAGTTAAATAGTCCGCCAGGCGCAGGTGATGGTCAAAGGAAAGCTGCTTTTCCCGCAGTTGTTGGCCGCCCATGAGCAGTTGTCGCACCAGCACAGTCAACCGACGGGCCAGGTTGCCAATAATGGCGACCAGCGCCTTAGCCTCGTCCAGCCCCATAGGCCGCCGCTGGCTGTAGCGCCGCATGGGGTTGGTACTCCGCAGCAGCCACAAATTGACGCGGCCCTTAATCACGCTGTCTAGGCCCAGGTCGCGGGCGGTCATTAGCATGGCCTCACTGCCGCCCAGGTCGAGTGCCTCAATCGCCAGCAGCAGCAAATCGATCTGCGTCCGTGCCCGACGGGGGCACTCTGGGCTGGGCAACTCCGGGGTCGTCAGCGCATTTAAAATCAGGGGTGGCTCAAAACCTGGCGGGCTATCTACTGGCATTCAGCTATGTACTCTATGGCAATCAGCAAGCATTCTATCAAAACACAGTTTTAGCCCATCTGTCCGGAGGAATTAGCGAACTTGTTTAAGAGCTGACAGTCAGGCTCTAGTTGGCATCCGGTAGTTTACTCATATTTTGCACGTACCACTGGCCATCTTTACGGATCAGGTCGTAGCGCATGGTGAGCACATCATCGTAGGAGGCACTGGTGTTTTCTACCCCGTACTCAAACAAACGCGCGGTCTCTTTAACGACAGCCGTGACCTGGAGTTGGTCGGCGGTGGGGTCATCCGGGTTTACCGATTTGACCTCAACGTTATGCTCATACTCCCAGTACCAGTTTTCCCGTGGGGCCGCTTCCGCCCGCCGCCGCCACTGGGTGAGCACCGGCTCCACCAGAAT
>CAYUBC010000084.1:0-10257 GCA_964442885.1 uncultured bacterium
ATAGCTCTTAACGGAGTCAAACTATGAACGCTCGCTAAAAGAGTTTTAGTTAAGCGGCAACAGGTGCAGCTTTACGAGCAAAAGGAACGATGTTGTTCGCACTTACATTTGGTTTGAGCCTGGATTAACGAGAGTAGACTCCCTCTCGACCTGCATCACAGCGTGACTTTCGTCAAAACGTCGAAACCGTTACAGCCCCCAGATTTAACTCTCCATCCATTATAGGCGATGGATTTCTCAGCCTGACATAGCCATTGCCGGGAAATTGCGGCGGAAAACCGCCCTATTGCCCTAACTTGCTCCAACCAGAAGCACTGCGCTAGTGCCAGAAAACGGCTGATTGGCTCAGCTAGAGCGACCTCACCGTGGCTTAGCGCAGGTTGAATTATCAGGCCCATAAACTTTCGTAAACTCAGAGAGGGTAACGCTGGACGTATAATTATTCCTTAAGCATCCTGTTTTCCTGACCTGGTGCCTGTGCGGGTTGCCCTGGCTCAATGGGGCACCAATTTGTAACTCCGTTTGATATTCACCCTGGCAGTTTGCCCCTCTGGTAACTGCCTGTTGCGATAAGGACTTAACGACATGACCACCCCTAACGAAACAAGCAACGGCAACGCTGAGACCCCAGAAAAGGAAACCACTGCTCGGCGGACGGGCCGCACCACTCGCCCTAAGCGTACCGACGCTGCGGCTGGCGAATTGGTTAAGGCCGAGGGTAGTGGCGTTGTCTTTGTGCTGGATGACAATACCCGCCTGGTTGAGACCGACACGCTGCCTAACCACCGCCCCATTGCCCTAAGTACCTTTGAGATTGTGGGTACGCTGGATCGGGCTGGGGTTCGGCCTATTGCCGCTAATCCCTTTGAAGTGTCTACCACCGATCTGTTGCCTGGGCACCGCCCTGTAGCCGTAAGCGACCTGCACATTTCTGATCTCCATGTGCTGCCTGGCGATCGCCCCATTGCGCCTAACGATGTGATTGACCCACTACCTTCAGTCCTGATGGGCTACCTGGACTAGGGTAGATAGGTTTGTGACTGCGTAGCGTTAAGAAGCCAGGGCTTTTCAAAAGCCCTGGCTTCTTTTTGGGGCCAGAACGCAAAAAGCCCTCCGTCAGAAGGGCTTTAGTAGGATAAATCAGGCTTTACAGCCAAGACCTATGCCTGTATTTTCTAGGCTGACGCCACAACCGGATAGACGCTCACCTTTTTGCGTGTCTTGCCGCGGCGTTCAAAGGTGACCACCCCATCTACCAGGGCAAACAGAGTATCATCACTACCGCGACCGACGTTCTCGCCGGGGTGAATTTTGGTGCCGCGCTGGCGAATCAAAATATTGCCCGCCCGCACCGACTCGCCACCGTAGCGCTTAACGCCCAAGCGCTTGGCGTTTGAGTCGCGTCCGTTACGGGTACTGCCTGTTCCTTTCTTGTGAGCCATGATTCTTCTCTAACCCTAAGTACTTCAACTCTAACGCAATTTTGGGATGCTACCGTAACTCACCCTGCAACGACCGACGGAGTTTAGTCCTCGTCGTCCTCAGCTTCATCGACGACTTCGTCCTCGTCCTCAGCTTCGGTCAGGCTTTCAGAATCAATCGCCGGGGCCGCCGCTTCAGCCTCAACTTCCTCTACTACCACCGCTTCTGCGACTGCATCCACGGTAGCCAGAACGGTTTCTTCCTCAACTAGCGCTTCGTCGGCATCAGCGTCGTCAACGGCAGCGGCGGCCTCACCGGCGATCGCCTGACCGTTGATTTGGATGGAGTCAATCATCAAGCGAGTCAGTTCTTGACGGTGGCCCTGCTTTTTGCGGGTCTTTTTCTTGGGCTTCATCTTGTAGATGATTACCTTTCGCCCGCGCAGATGGCTAATTACCGTACCCGTCACCGTGGCACCTTCTACCAGGGGTTGGCCCACCAGCGATTCGCCATCATTATTAACAAACAGCACCTGATCCAGCGTCACCTGAGCATCGGCCTCTACCGGCAAGCGCTCAATGTCGTAGAACCGACCAGGTTCCACCCGAAGCTGTTTTCCACCCGTGGCCACAATTGCGTATGTCATAGCTATCCTCATAACCGCCGTACAGGTGCCAACCTTGCATCCCCACAATTGGGCTGTCGGCCTTGGAAACCTGATCCGGGCGAATAAACACAGTCTTTAATTCTTGCAAGCAGGTCGGTGTTATGTCAAGAGGTGACCTTGAGTTTTTTGGGCATTAGCTCAAAGCGAGGCAAATCTTCGAGGCAGTAGTTAGGAGCCAGGAGGCAGTAATCTTCTAGCTCCTGGATTCCTTATACCTGAGCTGATTCTGGATTACGTCGAGCTGGCTTCATGGAGAATTAAGCGGTTGCCGTCGGGGTCGTAGGCGTAAATCTCGCGCCCGTGGGAAGCGTTCAGGATGGGGCCAGGGGGCGGGTAGCCGAGTTGCGTCAGGTGAGCAATGGCCGTGTCTAAATCCGCTACATCGAGGCAGAGGCTCATGGATCCGCTAGATTGAGCCTGGAATTCCTCACGATGATCGGCCCTGGGGTGGAATAGGGCCAGGCGCAGCCCCGGAAGCCGAAACTCGGCGTAGCGGGCGGGATGCCACAGGTTGGCCTGTTGCTGAAACAGGGCTGCATAAAACAGGGTGAGCCGGTCAATCTCTGTACTGGCCAGGGTGACGTAGAGCGCGGCGTAGGTCATGGGGTTGGGGGACGGTAGCAGGGTAGGATTCCTACTAAACCCTACCGGCTGATACCATGACTCGTCTAATTACCCTGCTGTTGTCGCTGCTGTTGGTTGTTCTCACTGGCCGCCCCGTCGCGGCGGCTAATACAGTCCCCGCTGAGCCGGTGATTGCCCAAGCTGGTAGCACTACGGCCCTGCCCACGGTGGCTTCGGCAGATTTGCAGTTTGGGCCAGGGCATAGCACATACGCACCTACACCTTCAGCGACGGTCGCCCCATTACCGCTGTGACGGATTTAGCGACTCAGACTCCGTTTTAGAGGAGTTGCACTTTTATAAGCACCCCTTAACAGCCGATTGGATTTTAGGATGGTGAATTAAACCGCAACTCCCCGGTAGAGGCGCGCTGCCTGCTCTGGACTAAGACGATTGGCCCCTGGCCAGTAGGGTTGCACCGGTTCTGAAAACGTGGATTTAGCGACGGTGGCCGGGTCTACCGATAGGCCGCCGGGCTTAATCGCCTTAGTGGTTTGAACATCAACCTGAATTTTGCTGTGGGGCGGCACAAAGTCGTTGGCGTCTTCATCGTAGGCCAGCAGTTGCGCATTTTCGATGTTGTAAATCCACCCGTGAATCGAAAGTTCGCCAGTATGCAAGCGGGAATGAATGGAGGGATAGGTGCGCAGATTATCAATTTGGGTCAAAACGTTTTGGGCTACCAGCACGTTTAGCTTTTCTTTTTTGTCTAAATCGCTGTAGTGGTCTTCTACCAGTTTGCGCGTGGCCTGGGTATGGTGCAGCCAGTTATAGACCAGGGGCATTTTATCCTCCAGTTCGCCCAGTTGCAGCAGCCCTTTCATGGCTCCGCACTGGGTATGGCCGCAAATAATGACTTGATTAATCTTCAGCGCTTCAATGGCGTATTCGATGGTAGCCCCTTCACCGCCGTTGGTAGCTTCAAAGGGGGGAACGATGTTGCCCGCATTGCGAATGACAAATAAGTCCCCAATATCGGCCTGGGTAATGATGGTGGGGTCTACCCGCGAGTCTGAGCAGCCGATGAAGAGCACTCTGGGGTGTTGCCCCTTGGCCAACTGCCGAATCAGCTCTTGGTGGCTGGGGAGGTAGTGTTCCTGAAATTCGCGCAGGCCACGTAGTAGCTTTTCCATAGGGCGGTATCCAATCAGCGGCGGAGGATTGAGACGTTTCAACCCTTCCTATGGTTATCCCATATCCCAGGGCGCTTGAATGAAAGGATTTGCTTATCGTAGTAATCACCCTGGCTTGGGTGGGTGGTCAAGGGGCTAAATCACATCTAGCTACTGTTGAACGGCTACTCAGTAATTGGCCACGATTTTTTGAAAAGTTTTTGCTTTGAGTGAAGAAATTCTAACAATCGCTCAGATTCTACTGATTCATCAGGAAATAACGTGACCAACTCAAAGCACTGGCGAGTGACCAATGGCATTGGTTTTCGAGGATCCTGGGGGTCTTTCACCAGTCGCACTTTGGGATACATACGGTGCCAGATGCGCCCAATCTGGCCCATGCGCCCTGTTAGCGACGTTCGATAAATCGACCCTTCTGGAATGCGGGCAGAGGGAATTGGCTCCTGGTAGGGGCCGTGGAACCAATGCACCGCTTCAGAGTCTTCCAGGTCGTCGGCTTCTTGGCCCCACACCTGTACCCTGTCGGGGTGCCAGGCCTCTCGCCAATTGGCGTATTGGTTAGGCATCGGAGATTTTTGCTGTACAACCATCCAGGCCTGGGCAGACTGGCGTACCTCTTCAATAAACCCACCCACCTGTTCTAGTTTACGAACACGCACATCTCGAATTTGGGAGCGTTTATCTAACCATTGCCAATGGCAACCGATGAGGGGTTTATAGCCCTGGTCGTAGTAGTCGGGATAGACCAGACGATGATCTGCTCTGCGCCAGGATTTGCCAAAGCCGCCGAACACCATCGCAAACCGAGTCAAGGCTTCGATCAACTTCGTGAGGGACTGCTTTTCAGCATCCGGCAGGTCGGGGCGAGTGAGTTTCCAGATCAATTTCCCCTCAACGGTATAGGTAGGCTGCCGATAGGATCCCTGGCCAAATTCATCCAGGTCTAACCGAGTATCTCGAAAGGCCATACTCAGCAGTCCCGCCGTAGCGCCCCCTTGGATACCTCCGAATAGCTCTTGCACTAAGGTTTCAGCCATATCGGAACTAGCTAACCCGCCAAAGATGCGGAGGGCATGGCCCCGAATAGCGGCACGAAAGATATTGGGCCGAAACTCTCCGGTGCCGTCGATAAGTTTGGCCGCCTGGCCCTGGCCCCTGAGTTGGGTGCGGTAAAGAATTTCGCCGGTGTGTTCTTCTGGTTGACCGTACCCGGCACTAACCCGGCAACCAATACCCATAGAAAGGGCTGCGGCCCAAATTGTCCAGATTTCATCCCAATCTTCATCAGTCAGGTCTTTGGTGCTGGAAATGCCAAACGTCAGCTCTGGCTTATAGAGAGAAATTTGAATAAACGCTCCCCCCTCCTTCTGGTTAGATTTCACCTGCCACTGCTGCTGGGGGTGGACAATATCTACCAGGTTTTCTGTCCAACGGGTGTCGGTGGGGTAGCCGCCGTGGAAGCGCAGAATGCCGGGGTTGAGCTTGGCTTCGTTGCCACAGTAGCGGTTACAGGTGCCGGGAGATAGCTCGCCTGTTTGCTCCATCCGTTCCGCCGATTGGCGAAACAGCCCCTTCATACTGCTGCCGGGGTAAAAGGGCCAGCCCCTCGCGCCAATTACTGGACGAATCACCCCATCGTCTTGGCCGCTGTTGGTGATGAAGCGCCAACTAATGGAGTAAGTGCGGGTTTGCACGCCTTCCCCAAAGCCAGGGGCTTCAGGATAGGCTTTATCCACCCATTCATCTACCCAACGCTCGGCATCCTGCTCAGGCGCTTTGGGAATCAGCCGCTGCACCTGGCAACGCCCCTCCACCTGAGCGCGGAACATGAGGGGAACAGAATTGGCCATATCCAGTAGGTTAGCCATACAGGGGTGTAGGGGGTAAGGAGCTTAGAAAATAAGCCAGCTAAATAGCTGATCAACGGTTAGGCGCACATCAAGGCCCGTCATTACTGGTAGGGGGGATGTGCCCTGGAGTAATTGCACTCGCTGGTCGGGCCAGACAATGAGGACGGTTTCTTCATCGGGGTCAATCAGCCAGCCCAGTTCTGCACCGTGCTGGGTGCAATGCAGCAGATTTCTTAGCACACGGGTTTGGCTTTGCTCAGGCGACAAAATTTCAATCGACCAGTCGGGAGGGATGGAGAAGCGATTTAAGACTCGGCCAGAGGGTTGGCGGGGAATACGCGCCCAACGAAAGACGGCAATATCGGGGACGATGGATTCGCCTTCAAAGGAACAACGCAATTCTGGAAAGGCGTAGGCCAGTTGGGTGGGTTCTGCCACCTGGTTGATGGTTTCGCAAAGCTTTCCTTGTAGGCAGCTGTGTTCTCCTTGGGGCATGGGTTTTTGAATAATGTTGCCGTGGATGAATTCTGAAGCCGGTTTGGTTTCAGGAAGTTTTAGAAATTCTTCTAGCAATAGAGATGGGGCTGAAAGAGACATAACTTATCCTCGAATGATTGGGAAGTTAGCCACAGAGAATGGTGTCTACTTTTCTTCCTGTAGTGTTCCAGCCGCCAGGATAGCTGTCACCGTCAGGTCTAGCCCTGGGAATGTGGGAGACATCAGCGGTTGGGAGCCGACAAAAACGGTCTCCTCATACATGCCTTCCATCAACTGCAATAGGGTCACCTTGGACTGCAAGGGGTCAACGATCCAATATTCTGGTACGCCCAGGGCGGCATATTCGGTGCGCTTATATCGGTAGTCGCGGATCACCGAGTCTGGGCTGACGACTTCCACAACCAGTAGCGGCGGCATCGAGAAAATTAAGGCGTTGCCCTGTAGTTCCCTGGCCTGCTCCAAGGTGACGACGCAAACATCGGTTAACCGAGATTTACGAATGCCCGTTCTTACCCCTGCTTCTCTAAAACAGAGCCACGGCTGCTGGAGCTGTTGAATGGCAACATCTAGGGCCTGTTCTAGACACTTGGCGATGAGAAAGTGTTCTAGCATGGGTGGCGTCATTTCGACCAGCTCTCCATCTACCAGTTCGTAGCGAGCGGCACTATCGTTGTCGTAGGCGACATAGTCTTCAAAGCTCAATAATGGTGTGGTGGTCGTGGTCATGGCGATGCCTGCTGAATGCTCTAGGAAACCTCGGAGTTAAGGGGGTGGTGGACTCCCCCAGGCAAGGGTGAGCCCCATGCCTGTTAGTTGATCAATAAATGGATGGAGTTGGTCTGTGCCACTGCGTTTCCAGGGGGTGCGATCGCCATGAAATACCGTGACAATCTCAAGGTACTGCTCGTTGCCCGTGCTGTCTTTACCAATGGGTAACATGCGATGCCAGATAGAACTAACGTGGAAAGCCAAGCTCTCTTCTTCCCTACCGTTCTTATTCTTTACTACTTTGCTCTTACCACAAATAGCTGGAGTCGTTTTGAATGGATGATCATCATCTTTATGAAATAACTCAATAACAGACGAATCAAATACAGCCTCACCACAAAAAACAGCTACCCGTCTTGGATGCCAGCTTTCTCGCCAGGAATTGATACATTGTGGCTTGGTAGTTGAGCGAAATCTCTGAACATCTAGGTAAAGAGTCTGTAGAAAGCCTTCTAAATCCTTAGGGTTTTTAATGTCTCCTAATTCAAAAGTATCCGTATATTGCCAGTGGCAACCGATTGCCCGAGTTGCATATGAAGGGAGAAAGCTTTGGAATTCGTCTTCCCATACTTTTGGTCCTTTATGCCAGATCCGACGCCATGACTTGCCGAAACCTCCCATGACATAGGCAAACTTAAATAGCTCCTCCAGGAAATTTAAATACTTTTTATGCTCGGCCTGATTGGCAACTTGTTTTTGACAGATATCAAGGTGCAGAGTTCCTTTGATCCGATAAACCGAGGTCTTTTCTTGTCCTTGCTGTACAATCTCAAGGTTTTCAGGCTTCCACTCCCAGTATAACTGAGCACATCCAGGTGACCGGGTATGTCCAAATAGTTTATTGACTTGCTGCTTGACTGAATGGGGATCAGGATCAACTCCAGCTAACAAGCGACTCGCATGCCCTCGCAAGCAAGCTTTGAAGATGTTCAACCGAAATTCTGGTACATCATTTCTCAGTAAGGAACTAACTCCTACACCTTGCAAACCAAACTGCAATGAAAAAGCTTTAGGAATAACCCACAATCCATAACCTGTACTTGTTTTACCACCCAGCCCTTGGCTTAGCGCTCTTCTAAGTAGGCCGACGATATAGTTCCATTCGTCGTCTGTGAAGGAATTAGTGCTGCTCAATTCAAAAATCAAGGTGGGCTTAAAAAGCGTGATTAGGGTAAATGCGCTAGCGTTGCCTTTTCCCTCTACTTGACGAGGTTGCTGAGGATGCACAACATCTACCATTAGGTAATGGGGTTCTTGGGCACCAGTCCTTTGATTTCGAACTTTCTGTGTACATGCCCAGTCTCCAACAGGATAGGCTCCATGAAAACGGAGCTGGCCTTTAATATCTTGGCTACCGCAATAGTTTTTGATGCTCTTCTTCGCTTCAGAATCCAAGTGTTCCGAATTTAGCAGACGACGGAATAGCCCTTTAACACTGCTACCAGGAAAGAAAGGAATACCATCTTTACCGAGAATAGGACGCAGAATACTATCTGAACCACAATTACTGCATACTCGCCAAGGGAAATCTATTTTCAGACGATAAATAGAACCATCCCAACCTAATGTAGGCTCCTGTCGTTGATAACGCGGTTGTGGGTTTTCCTCTGAAATGGGATCAACCCATTCTATAACCCAATTTTTCAAGTCTCGATTGCGATCTCCTGCAAACTGAAGGCTGCATCGCCCTTCCACCTGTGCCCGATACATTCTCGGCACCTGCTCAGGGTCATAGTATGCATCGGTTGTTGAAACAGGAATTTTAATACTGCCTTTTTCACCTTTTTCTTCTACCTTTTTCTTGGCTTTTTGAAATGCTTTTGCAAAAGTCATAGTAAATTCCCCTTGGGGAGTATTGAAGAAAAGGAGTGTGATTGATTGTTATTAGTCCTGACAGGAAACCTCGCGCTAATTACCAGAATCTTTATTTTCTTTAATCTTATAGCGTTGAGTCCACCAAACCAGAGCATCACAAAATTGAGTGAGAACCATCAAAGCAACATACCGATCATCTTCTGGCATTTTCCAGATCGCGGCAGTTATTTCTCTAATTTTTTCTGTCTGATCAACTTTCACTTCCCCATTATGATCAGGTAATTCAATCTCTCCTTGGCTCAAAATCTTCCCTAGCTTAATCCATACATTTTTCCAGTATTGGCCCTTGTTTTCACTTTCATTACTAGATTCCCTTTCAAATCGAAGGTGTTCTCCCCAAAAGCGTTCTAGGCCATAAGCTACTGCCATCCGCATTTTATGGGACTCATTTAAGACATTTTTCTGATCCCGATGTTTTAGAACTAATTCTTGAGCATCATGGTCAAGATCATAGGGATGCCAACCTATGCTAATTTTTGGTTTTTGAGTAGGTTCCTGCGCCCGAACAGGTTCCTGTGGTTTTGCTGTCATTGAAATTACTCCTTTCCCTCAATTAAGTTGACACTGACGTTGGTGCGCCCAAATCCAATAGATTCTAAGCCGCCGAAATACATTTCCTTAGCTTTTAGTAGCTTGGCGGTCTCAAAGAATTTCTTGGGATCCACAGGGTTAGACTTAAAGGTTTTTCGCAATCCTATCGGAAATGCTAAAATGGTGCCTTCTGGCAAGGCTTCTACATTGAAGAATGCCTTACCCTTAGCGATTTTCTGTTCGGGATCAAGAGATACTCGGCTTTGGCGATAAAGCGCCATGTCGTGAATCATACTGATTTCGGTGTCTTTGACCACAAGTAACGGGTAGTTATCATCAGTAACTTGTGGCAGGTTTTCCTTCAAATTGGAATCAGCCTCATCAAGCTTGACAAAGCCGAGATTAAAAAATAGAAATTTGATATTTGTAAGTTTGCCAAAATAGGAGTAGGGCTTAAACCCATATGAAGGCAAGTTGCGAATTTTTCGATATCTGTTAAGTAAGGCTGGACAAGATACTCGTACTATGGGTTGATTAGGGCAAAAAACCGGAATCCATACTAAAGAAGCGTACTCAAACTTGACAACACCTTCACTGGTAACAGGTTCACTATCAGGAGCAGCCTCATCTCTTTTTCTGGCCTCTTTGCCATACCAGTTATCTACATCACTATCACTGGCCTCTTCACGCATATCCGCCCGAAAGCGACCGCGAATGGAACTACCGGGGATAATGCCGGTTTGGGTGAACTGGTCACGGAAGATCAGATTCAGGTTGCCGGTTTCTTCTCCGGCGCTGGCCCCCACATGGAGCGGGGCGAGGGTTTCGATGATGCCGTAGGCTTTGTGGTACATGGGGAAGAGGGTGGTGAGTGGTGGGGTGGTGGGTGG
>CAYUBC010000085.1:0-3203 GCA_964442885.1 uncultured bacterium
GGCAGGCTGGCATCGGGGGCAACAGTGACCGGCGGCGTGGTCATAAAATCGGCCAGGGTGAGGTGGGAGCCAATGCCCAGGGCCGTGGCCTCGGCCAGGTCACTCTGGGTGACAATGCCCACCAGGCGACCATCCTCCAGCACCGGGAAGCCGCGATGGTGCGATCGCGAAAACGCCTGCACCACCTCCGGCAAAAGCATCTGGCTAGAGAGAGTTTCCACCCGCCGCTGCATCAAGTCTGCGGCCTTCAGATCCGCCCAGGGGTTGTTGGCCTGGGCTCCAGGCTCTAGGTGAATGCCCTGCATGGCCAGCAGCCGGTTGTAGATAGAGCCGCGATTAGCCCGGTCGGCCACCAAATAGGCAATGCCAGAGCCAATCATCAGGGGCAGCACCAGGTTAAAATTGGCCGTCATCTCGAAGACAATCACAATGGCCGTAATGGGCACCCCGGTTACAGCGCTAAAAAAGGCTCCCATGCCGGTGAGGGCGTAGGTGGTCGTGCTGCCCAGGTACTCTGGCATGGGCCAGGTACCAAAGCCGGTGTAGGCCCCTTGAGCCAGAAAGCTCACCAGGCAACCCAGGGCCGCCCCCAGCACCAGAGACGGGGCAAAGATTCCCCCCGCTGCGCCTGAGCCATAGGCCAGCAGCGTCAGCAAGAATTTGCTGGCAAAGGCAATGGCCACCAACTGCCAGCCCGCCGACCCGGTGACCAGGAACTCTTGCAGACCAGTATTGTCCACTGCCGCCACGGGCAAAAACACCCCCACCAGCCCCGTGATCAACCCGGCCAGGCCAATCCGCCCCGGCAATCCCAGGTGCTTGAACTGGCGAAAAAACGCCAGACTGCTAAAAATGCCGCGACGGAATAGCGATCCGAGTACTCCGGCTAGCAGTCCCAAAATTACCAGAAAGGGGAGGTCATAAATGGAGAGGCTGACAGGTTTAGCCGACATTACCAGGTTTAGCCCCTGCCCACCCAACAGCCGCGAGACCACGGCCCCAATGAAAGAAGCCAGAATGGCGCTACCCAGGGTGAGGTCAGAGAAATCTTGCAGCAGTTCCTCCACCACAAACAGCACCCCAGCAATGGGCGCATTAAAGCCAGCCGCCAACCCCGCCGCTGCCCCAGCGGAGATTAATTGACGCCGATACTCTGGCGAAGTTGGCACCCAGCGACTCAGCTGCGCCGCTAACCCCGCCCCAATTTGCACCGTCGGCCCCTGCCGACCCAGAGACAGCCCCGATCCTAACGCCAGCAGCGTGCTGCCCACCTTCACCAGAGCCACCCGCAGATTCAGAGGAATGCGGGCAAAACCCAGGGCCGCCTTAACCTGGGGAATGCCGCTACCAGAGGCTTCCGGGGCCAACCGCTCCACCAGCCAGCCCGACAACCCCCCGCCCACCAGGCCAATGGTCGGCAGCGCCAGCCACAGCGGCAGCGGTGTTGCGGTGCGCCACTGAGTCAGCAACTCCACGCCCTGCTTGAGCAGCACAGCGGCCAAGCCAGACACCAGCCCAATAACGCAAGCTTCGGCAATGGCTACGCGCTTGCGACTGAGAAACGGCTCCAGGCGTTTGTGCAGCATTGAGGAGAAAAGGCTAGCCAGACTTTGACAATATCCTACTTTGGGGACTGGCTTTGGGAGAACCGGCCCTCATCTCAGCAGAGGCTACCTAACTCAGGAGTTAGGGTATCGCTAGCTAGTGTATCGCTCAGTGGCTCGGCATAGTTGCCCTTGTTCGCCTCAAACACTGAGAGGTGACTTAAGCCATTAACCGGCTTTCGACTACTAGCCCGGCATTGCGCAGGGGCGGCAGTTGGCTAAGCCAGGGCACCCAGCGATAAAAGCCAATGCGATCTGGGTAACGGTAGTTTTCTTGCAGCAGCGATCGCACCTCCACCACCGATAGCCCCAGCGCCGCAATATCACCCTCGTTAGTAATCAGCCATTTTAGCGGCGCTCCCAACTGCTTTAGCTGTTTGGCACTCTTAACATGGGTCAACCCCCCGACTGCGTCACACACCAGAGTAGCGCCAGGAAATCGTCCCTTGAGTTCATTCACTAGCGCCTGCACCTGGGGTTGTTCAAAATACATCAGTAGCCCTTCGGCAATAATCAGCATGGCCTCTGGTAAGGTTTCGGGCACCTGAGTCATCCAGTCAAACTCCAGTGCCGATGCGCTGACAAAGCGGTGCTGGGCTGTCTCAGTATCGAGCTGACGGCGCAGGGTAGTTACCGCAGGCAAATCCAGCTCTAGCCAGTGGCGGCAGCTCTGCCCGACCCGGTAGTAGCGGGTAGACAGCCCGGCCCCCAGTTCCACCACAACAGCATCGGCATAGGTGGAAAGATGCCGACGCACCATGTCATCAATGAGGTGAGCCCGCACCGCCCAGGTGAGCTGGCCAAGGGGGCTGTACATAATGTCCAGAGCGCTATCCCAGGACAGCGCAGGCCACCAGTCCGCAATTTTAGGATCGCGAAAAATGCCATCGGCACGCTGGTGCTCTTCAATTCGTGCCCGCGTTGTCATCAGCATGGTGCGCGGTACACCGGAAAGGCCAGTGGTCGTTGGTGTGTTAGTCATGGCTAAACATTGGCTAGCAGAACCAGCCTGCTGAGGCAGAGTTGGCAAAATAGGTATAACCTAGCTTAGCAGGTTTAATGAGAACTATTTCTTTTAATGATACCAAGATCGCCTTACCAAAAGCCTGGAGATCATGCCCATCGGTGAGGGTTCGCCCCGGTAGCCCCTCATCCCGATGCCCCCTCATCCCCCAAGCTCTGCCGCAGCTGTTGCCAGTTCACCACGGTAATTTCGCCGCCGCGTCGATAGATAATGGCAGGCTGGAGTTGCCTGAACAGGCGCACACACTCCTCATAGGTAATGCCGATAGTGCGAGCGATTTGGTAGTGGGTGAGGCGAGTTTGTAATTGTTCACCTTGGGCCGTAGCCAGGGCTCCCTCGGCGGCAGCAACGTGTTCTAGATAGTGCACCAAACGGACGATCGCCCGCTCAGAAACCAAGCCATGTACCCGGTTGTGAAGCTGCTGTAGCCGCTGATTAAAGACCACCAGAAGATGTAGAGCCAACTCTGGGCTCTGGGCAAAGCCCTGCAACAGAGCTTGCCGATGTATAGTCAAGACCGTTGCTGGAGCCGTTGCAATGATTGTGGCGGGGGCTTTACCATCCCCAAATAGAGC
>CAYUBC010000085.1:3213-10241 GCA_964442885.1 uncultured bacterium
CCAGCCGGTAGAAGCCTGAGGATGGTTTCTTTGCCGGTTATGGCCACCTTGGTAATGCGCAACTGACCCGATACCAGCACATGTAAGCAGGGCGGGAGAGCTTCTCCCTCCTGGTAGACAACAGCATCGGTAGCGTAGGCTAGAACCTGACTCTGGGCCGCTAGTGCTTCCAGCAGCAGCGGGTCTAGCCCCTCGAATAGGGCTATGGGCTGAAGCTGAGCTACATCGACTCGATTGGCCATGGCCCAGCACCTACTCCCTATCAAAGAAAGATGTCTTCTATGAGCTATCTCATAGATCTTATTGCGAGTGTTTGTCAAACTCTAACCATAGTTTCTTGGTGAATGCTATGGCTCAACTCAACCTCAAAACCGCCCCTGGGCATCAAGTATTAGCTGCGGCTGGCAAACGGGCACTGCGCCCCGGCGGCTATGGCGCGACTGAAACCCTATTACAGTGGGCTAATTTTCAGCCCGGGGAGACCGTACTAGAGCTAGCCTCTAGCTTTGGTTACAGCGCCATTACCCTGGCTCAGCGCTATGGTGTGCGGGTCATTGGCATCGAAAAAAATCTAGACAGTGTGGCCAGGGCTGAGGCCAATGTGGCCAAGGCCGGGTTAACCGAGCAAGTTAGTATTCGTGCAGGAGACATTTTTCATCTGGATCAGGTCAGCGAAACCGTTGACTACGTGCTGGCCGAGGCAATTCTCACCATGCAGTCGGAGGCTGGCAAAGCCAAGGTGTTGGCCGGGGTTTGCGATCGCCTCAAACCCGGCGGCACCTTCCTCAGCCATGAACTCGTCGCCAATATCGCCAACCCTGAACCGCTCTATCGAGACTTAGCCACTACCATCCGCGTCAACGCCCAACCCCTCTCTGCCGCCGCATGGATGGCTGCCTGTCAGCAGGCAGGGCTTACCGTCAACCGCCACGATACTGGCCCCATGACCCTGCTCAGTCCCCAGCACATCGCCCGGGAAGAAGGTCTGCCCACCCTCCTTACCATCGGCTGGAACATGCTCACTCGGCCCGTTTTGCGCGATCGCATCTTCGCCATGCGAGAGGTCTTTAACCACTACGGCAGCGATCTCGGCTACATCCTCCTCTGCGCCACCAAAGCCCAATAGCCCCTCACCCTTCCCCCCTTACCCAATAGCCCCTCACCCTTTACCCCTCACCCTTTACCCCTCACCCCCCATGTCCTCCCTCCTCACCCCTCCTACCTGCCCCACCCTCCAGCTCAGCGACCATTTGGAATTCCCCGAATCTGGCGTACTCAGCAAACTCCTCTGGAAGGATGAGGCTTGCCAGTACAGCCTGTTCTGCCTGGCCGCCAATACCGAAATTTCAGAACACACCTCAACTCGCAATGCCATGGTGCAAGTCATTGATGGCTCAGGCATGCTCACGCTCCAGGGAGAACCCATTCCTCTATCGCCCGGAGTCTTGATTATCATGGCGGCCAATGCGCCTCACTCCCTGGAAGCTACCTCCAACCTGGCCTTCGTCTTGACCCTCTCTGCCTAAAACCAAACCCAGGAAATGACCCAAAACCTACCCTCAACCCTACCCAGTTCTTACGCCCGCCAGGGAACTCCCTGGTACCGCCCTACGGTGTCGCCAGAGCATGGTGTGTATGTGGTGCTTTTTAGCGCCTTTCTCACCGGGGCCGCCGCTGCCCAGCACTGGACCTGGGCCACCACGCTGGCGTTGATTTGCGCCTACTGTGGCTTTCAGGCTGAACATCCCATCGCCCTGCAAATTAAGCAGCGCAGCAGTTGGAAGCCCCGGCTATTGGTCTGGGCTGGCCTCTATGGCGGAATCACGGTGGCAATCGCCATCGGACTGGTGCTTTGGCAGCCGCAGGGTGCTATACCGCTGCTGCTGCTCTACGGGCTTGCCACCCTGGTGACGGTGGTGGATGGGGTGTCGGTGTGGCAGCGGCGGCAGAAATCCATCGCCAATGAGTTGGCAACCTTTTTTGCTGTATGCCTATCCGCACCCCTGGCTTATCTGGCAACGCTGGGCCAGTTTGCGCCGGAGATTGTGGCGCTGTGGCTGTTGAACGGATTGTTCTTTTCTAGCGCCATTTTTACGGTCAAGCTGCGGAAGCCTAAACACGACGTGGTTACTCCAGGGCTAGTTTTCCACGGCGTCGCCCTGGGCCTGTTGGGTGGTCTGGTTCTTGGCGGCTGGCTGTCGCTAGTGGCAGCCAGCACCTTTGGCATTGCTATACTCAAGTTTCTGCTGGGGGTCTGGCAGAAGGAGCGGTACTGCCAGGCCCCCATCAAAAATGTGGCGCTTTTTGAAACCCTGTTTAGCCTAGGGTTTCTAGTGGCATTGTCGCTCTTGCTGTGGCTTGGTCTATAAATCACCTTGCTACGAGTTTTGCCCCTGCCGTCGCTGCACCAGGCTGCTAACCATGGCCAGGCCAAATATTCCCAGCAGGGCCAAACCCAGCAGCCCCCTACCACCCTCTAGCAGTCCGGCCCCCAGAGCCACAATAGGCGGATTGGAGAGGACAATGCTGATTAACTTTGCTGAGCTTTTTTCTTAGCGTAAATACTGCGCATATGTTTTTTAACGGTGTTTGGCGTAATTCCCAACTCGGCAGCGATTTGTTTATAGGTGTAATTATTATGCTGCAACAGCCAGACATCTTTTTCCCGTGGGGTTAGCCCGTAGCGATCGGCCTCATCAAGAACCAAATTAGTAATCGCTTGCTGGCGGTCTTCTACCGTGAGTAATAAACAGGGATGTCCAATATTATCCATATTAACCCAGCGTGAGCAAATATGGAGCGTTGTCGCTGCGTTAGTAAAAATATCAAACTCAATCATCCAGTTTTGGTTAGGAAAGAGATGACGACTTTGAATTAGCGATTGGCAGATATGCCAAATTTCATCCGGAATAGGGTGAGTAGAAAAATCCTCTGATTGGAGTTGGCCCAACACCTGACGAGCAACGGTGCTGGCATAAACTAACTGGGGCTGGTCAGTAAAGACTAAAACACCACCCAAGCACTCTTCAATTAGAGCTATATTGAGCTGTTCTGGGCTATCTACTTTGTTACCCGATGGCGAGTTAGAAAGAAATTGAGTTTGTAGGGACGGCCCCTCTAAAGCGTTAAACTCTGGAATTTTAAGCTTTGGCGATAAGGTAGGAGCGTTCATAAACTCTAATTTCCAAAATTAGCCAATGAATCATCCTTGATAATTGACAGCATTTCTTGGCTGTATGAGGTATAGCCGGGTGACTGGAAATTAAGGTTGAATTGCGATCCATGTACCTCATGAGCTTCAAAAACGCCGCAGCTGGATAGGGTTTATAGCACCTCGCGCAAATCCAGAAAATTTCTGTATTCGGCCTCCATCATGGCCTGAAAAGAGGGATAACGATCTGCCCCTGGTAGCCAGTCACCCAAAAACCAGGCTTCCCATTCTTGCTTTTCACTAAGAACTCTGGGATTGAGCAAATAGATAGAGGATTCTCCTACCTCACTAATGCTCAGGCAAGTCTGCAAATATTCAATCCGAATTTTGCTGCAATCTTGCTCATAACCGTAGATAAAATAGTCCTGATCTGAAACCGAGTAATGGCCTGATGCCCCATTAGAAGGGTTATCAACCGCAACTGCTAACTGGCCAGCACTAAACCGCTGTCGCAGTGAGGTCAGCCATTCAGCATGGCGAATCGCAAACCACTCGACCTGTTCTATGGCTAAAACTCGATAAATAAACGGTGTGGTTTGACGCCAGCCATTACTAACCTTTAAGAACTCTCGATAGGAGGGCGGTAACTTAATCGAAAGTCGAGCCTCCACAGCCGCTATTTGAACTTCCGTTGCCCCCGGAAAACCTAGCCATCTAGACTCTAAAACCGCTGCATCAAGCCCATCTAACCCTTGGGCACAGGCTAAATAGTCTTGACTCCAGGTTTCGAGAAACCTTCGCCAGTCGAAAGCGCTCATGGCAAGAACTCATGACAGGTAATGGCAAACCATTGGCCTAGGGATCATTAACATTGAGGTCAGGAAAACAAGCAGGCACTAGTAACCTGCAAGTTTAGGAAGTATTAGTCTGGGTACCTCAGACTCCATTTCTGGCCAGGTTGATGGGCCTTGTCCTGGCTAAGCGCCCGGTCAGGCCGATAATTTAGCCAGAAAAAGGCTGGTCAGCAATTTGTAGACGCCGCTCGCCAATGTAGCCATAGCCAAAGACGTACTGACCGCATCTGTGGGTCAGCGGCCCAATTTCCACAGTAGCGCCCACCAGGTAGTAACCTTTGGTCAAGCCCAAGTCTTGGGGCTTAATTACGGTACCAACCCAATATTTGAACTGGTTTTCAACGGATTTAACGACCACCTTCAAATCCTTTTCGGCGGAGGCTGAACCTAAGCCTTCAAAGTGGAAATAGGCGCAAACATCAACGCCCAGGCAGAGCAGCAGCCGGGTCAGGGGGCTCTGGTCAAACTTAACAATCAGGCCCACGCGCAGATCTTCATCCAGATCAACGATGTGCTTAGACTGCTCAGGGTGAGGCCCCCAGGGGGGTAATGCCCCTCTCTGACCAGTGGCTTTCAGGTGGTAAAGCTCAAACTGGCTCTGGCCCAAAATTTCGCGGCTATAGGTTTCTGTATCACCAACCAGGCCAGTTTGAGCGGGTAGCCGACCCAGCAGTTCGACAGGAGGATCGGCAATTTCAACTGGTGCCACAATTTCTGACTTTTGTTCGATAGCAGGTAGAGTCGTAGTCATAGAGGTAACCTCGTTGTGGTTAACGTAAATCTATCGGCAAGCAGTCGAGGGCATCATCCCAACCTCTAAAGCGGCGGTGAGTCCGGCTGCCTGTACTATGCATCGTCACAAAGAAGCCAGAATTTGAAAATTCCCCCACCTAGGTACCCTACCCTAGTTGTCAGAAACTTAAGCCAGAGACTGTAGATATAGCGTATTTACTCAGCCAAAATAATTTTTGACGCTACTAGTGGTGCTTAACAAGATTCAGCCGAGAATTGTCAGGCCCTTTCCAGGTATTACAGCCCCTAGGTAACGTAAGTAGCGTGATTATCAGTTTCACCGTATTAATACGGGTTCAATTCTGAAATTTTGCCTCTGCCTGGTCAACCAAAGCCAGGCTGGGTGTGTCCTTACATACTCTAGGGTTTGTATTGATGGGTTGCATCAACCCATCAATACCTTCAATCCGTTACTCAGAATAAGTTGCCTGCCGATTATTCAGGTTTCAACTGATTTGCTGCTGATACGGGCAATAACTTGAATCCTGCCAGGCAATTGAAGTTGCGGTAAATTATTTAAAGATATGCGATACCTGACCTTGATATACTCCATTTCCTGGACATAAGCATGATAGGATGCGAATAAAGGGAACCTGCTTTTAGTCTAGCCTCTGCCATCAGTTGAGAAGCAATCCATCCGGTGCATTTTGGTTATGAAAAGCAATTTCTTTGATTTAGACCTGGCTTTTGAAAAAGCCTTTGATGCTCAGATTGGCCACTTCAAGGAAGATTCTTCTTCGCTTCCGTTGAAAGAGGCACTATCGGGTATTCTAGCCGGAGTTATTCTATTTGATGAACACGATGAACTCATTTATTTGAATTCAAAAGCCGCTTCAATGGTTCGAAAAATGGCCCAAACCCCTAGCCACGCCGGAACCATTCCTAAGGAAATCGCCTTCATCAAAAGGTTCATGGTACAAGCTAGACGGGAGTTTCCACGGCAAAATTGGCGGAATCAATCCACTATTTTTGTAGATTGCCTAACGGTGTTTCAGGTATACGCTCGATGGATTCAAGGAGATGGCGGTAATCATAGCTACCTGCTGCTAAAAATGGAAGATCAAAACCAATTTGCTCAGGATATTGCTCTAGAAGAAGCTAAGCGTATTGGCTTAACCCTCAGAGAGCAGGAGGTATGGTTATTGCATCGAGCTAACTACACCTATAAAAAAATTGCTGAAACCCTTGATATCACCCCCAACACCGTTAAAAAGCACATGAAAAGTATTCTGGTTAAGGCCAGAATGCTAGGTTCCTGACCTTAACGACCTGCCCAGACACGGGGTTAGGTATGGGATAATACCTAACCTCAGTCAAGCTACATAAGAGGGTGTGACCCAGACTACCAGGATTGGGTACCCAGGCCGGGTAGTTTCAACGGTTCTAAGCATCAATTTCTTTACAGTTTGTTGTAATTCAGTTGATGAGAACCTGGGTTGATTTAACTCAGTGAGTCCAGCGCGCTTTGTAGTTGCGGGCGTCAATATGTACCAGGTTGGGATAGCGCCGGTAGCGACCCAGACCGCCGGGCCACCAGGGATCGAGAAACCAGTAGACCTGGTTGCCCGTCAGCCCTGGACAGTAGAAATCGATGGCATCTCCGACAATATGGCGACTGTTAGAGGCCCCGCCTACTCGGCGGTTAATTTCTGGCGGGCGATACCAACTCGTGATGATAAAGGGACGGCCCAGGCGGTTGCGGGCCTGCTGGGCCAGCCGAGCAATCCGCACTATGGCATCCACCGTTGCCTGGTTGGGGGGCATCCGCACGCCGCCACGAGTTGCCTCTGACCAGGTAAAGTTGCCGTTGGGCAAAATGCTAACCCCAAGCTGAAGGTTATTCGCTGTCCAGCGCTCTGGGCGGGGTGGGGCCGGGGGCGGCGCGGGTACAGGCATAGCCTCCGGTGTATTGGGGGATGCCCTTTCCATGCGGCGCAGGTCGTCAAATAGCGACTGAATGGTGGGAATACGGCCCTCCAGCCGTCGCCAGATCTGCACCAGGCGAATCAACGCTTCTCGCTGCTGGTCGGTTTCGGCGTAGGTGGTGGGGATAGTGCCGATAAAGGTGAGCAAGGCCCGATCCAGGGTCTTGGCGGTGGCCAGGAGGGCGGCCTGGTTATCGGCATTGGCGATCAGGTCTGCGGGGTTAACCCCCAACTGCCGAATGGCGGTGGTGCGCGAGTCGAGCCCAAACCAGCGGCGATAGCCCTCGGTGAGGGCAAAGCGCTGGT
>CAYUBC010000086.1:0-1263 GCA_964442885.1 uncultured bacterium
GAATGGGAAACCCGCACCTACACGGTGGCTGAGTTGCAGGGGTCAGTTTTTTGGCAGGCCACAGAGCAGGGGCGGGTACTGACCATTCCCGACTTAAGCGTCAGCTGTGCTACCCAGAGTGAGCAGGAGGTCTTGGCACGGGGGGCCAGATCGCTGTTGCTCATTCCCCTGGTGATGGGAGTAAACGGAACCAGGCGAGGATTAGACCAACCCCTGGGACTAGTGGGATTAAGCCGCACCAAACCCTACGCCTTTAACCAGGCTGACTGTAGTTTGGCTACTACCCTGATTCCAGCCCTCAACGCCTCGCTGCGCCACGGTGTTAGGGATCGGTTTACCACCATTCATCCCTCGGTGCGATGGCGGTTTGAGCAAGAGGCCGAGCGACTGAGTTTAGGGTTGCCAGCCGCGCCCATCGTGTTTGAGGGGGTGTATCCGCTGTACGGTATTTCAGACATTCGGGGTTCTTCTGAGGAACGCAACCGAGCTATTCAGCAGGATTTACTGACCCAGTTTCGCCTGGCGCTAGCTGTAGTAGATACCGTTTCCCAAACCATCCCCAATGCGCTGGTGCAGCAACTGGGTTTAGACTTGCAGGAGCGCATGGCCAGCCTGGCTCAGGGCATTACCGTAGATGCTGAAGTCACCCTACTGCGCTACCTGCAGGGGGATGTAGAAGCTCATTTCCCCTACTTTGCCCAGGTCAGCCCGGCGGTGGAGGAGGCGATTGCGCACTATCGAGCTGCCCTTCACCCTGACCACGGGGCGGTTTATGCGGCTCGCGCGGTTTATGATCGGACGATCAACGCCATCAACAGCCTCCTACGGGAGACGTGGAACCATTGGCAGCAGGCCATGCAGGCCATTACTCCCCACTACTGCGACCTGGAAGCCACCGATGGCATCGACCACATGATTTATGCTGGGCAGGCCATTGACCCGCACTTTACTCATTTTCATCTCAAGGCACTGCGCTACGAGCAGTTGCGGGCCATGTGTAGCTGCGCCCGCCAGGGGTTAGCCCTCAAAGCCCGGTGTGACACCGAGATGGTGATTACCCACCTGGTTTTGGTTCAAGGCGTAACGGTAGATATTATTCACGATGACACCACGGAGCGCCTGTTTGATGTTCGCGGCACCCGTGACACCCGCTATGAAATCGTTAAAAAACGCATCGACAAGGCCTGTGACGCTGAGCACCATGAACGCATTACCCAACCCGGCAGGCTCACGGTTGTCTACTCGACCTCGGAAGAAGGGCAG
>CAYUBC010000086.1:1273-10207 GCA_964442885.1 uncultured bacterium
AAGGGCAGGAGTACGAGCAGTATCTGCGCTATTTGCACCGGGAAGGTTTGGTCAGCGAACAGATTGAACGGGGGCAGGTAGAGCCCCTGCAAGGGGTGAACGGCCTAAAATTTGCCAGGGTTCGCGTATTGCCAGCGGCCCCAGAGGACGAATAGCGATTGCGAGGCTGGATGGTTGATCTGGGATAGGTAATTCTGGATGGCTGATATTGGGTAGCCCAACAGCGGTAACGTAGACGATGGCGGCATAAGGATCCGTCACCTGGGAAAACCCGGCCCTAAAACGGAAAGGGCTTGTAGGGAATCCACTGGGCCCAAAGCTTAGCCAGCACCCCATCGACAATCAATTGGTTAAGGGCTTGATTGAGGGCCTCCAGTAGCTCTCGGTTGCCCGGTAGCACCCCAATGCCAAAGGGAGTTTGGGTGGGCAGTTGAAAGGCCACCCGCAGGTTAGCATCGTCGGCTTCGGCGGTTAGCAGCAGCAGGGCATCCTTTAGCAGCGCGTCGATTTCCCCCTGCTTAAGAGCCTGGAGCATGTCAGCAAAGACCTGGCTATAGGCTGAGAACGGCACCCATTCCAGATCGGGAAACTGCTCAGTCAAATCCAGATGGGTATCGATACTGAGACGACCAACCCGCAAACCGGCCAGATCCTTAGGTTGATAAATCGGGCTTTCCTCGCGCACCAGCACCGCCTTATCAAAGCGCCCATAGGGCCGAGTAAAGTCAGCCCAGGCTCGACGTTCTTGAGTAATAGCCTGGCTGAACCAAACCACATCGTACTGGCCACTGCTCAAGGCGGGATAAAACTGCTCAGGGGCATAGTTAAACCAGACTGGTTTAAGGCCAAGGAGTTGCCCAAGAGCGCGGGCAACAGCGGGTTCATAACCGAGGCGATCGCCAACCTCCACAAAGCTCATGGGCCGAGCGTCAACGTCGCTGGTAATGATGGACAGTTGCCCCGGATAAACAGTAGTAAAGCTCATAGCTGCGGATAGATAGCTAGAGCCATTGTGACACTAAACTTAGCCTTACCCAAGCTGGGTATCCCCCTGTAGTGGCAAGTTACAGAGAAGGCGCAATGCCTCAACCAGCTTTTTATTGGCGATGATGACGGCACAGACAGGGCTAATGGCTTAATGAACGCCCGACGTGCAGATGCTTGGGCAAGGGTGGATTACTACCCTTGAAATCGGTAGCCTTTCGTGAAAAGGTGGTGGCAGTGTTTTAGCCCTGACGAATCCTGAATGACTGTTGGTAATCCTGCCTCTGATCCTGCCTTTGCCAAGCTGCGCGAACTGCGGCCCTTGCTCCTCAAATCTCACAAACTGCTGATGGAGGCGGAAAAAGACGCCTACGAAGCCAGCCACGGGCAAATCGCCAACAAGGGTGAATATCTCAGCCTGGTACTCAATCACGAGCAATTTAGCTGGCTGCGGCCTATTTCGCAGTTTATTGTGCAAATTGACGAAGTGTTGATGTCTAAACAGCCTCAACCGTTAGAGCGGGCTGTAGAACTGCTGGATGAAGCCCGTAACCTGCTGCAGGCCAGTGAAATTGGCCATGCTTTCCAGGAAAGGACGGCAACCGCCGCCCGTCAAGACCCGGAAATGGCGGCGATGGCCCTGCGCGTGGCGGAGTTGTTGACCCCAGAGCCCAAGATTGAGCCGATTTAGCGAGCCAGCGCTTACGCCAAAACCACCTGGTTATGGCCACGATCGTACTGAACAACACCATGATTCACCAGGGCACAGAGACTATCGGCCAGGGGAGTCATAATTTCGCAGAGGGGCTCGTGCAGTTGTTGAGCGCACTCTTGGGCCAACTCACACACGCCGTAGGCATGATTGGCCAGCAGGGCCGGTACTAACTGCTGAAGCCTGGTCATCACGAGGTCTTCCGAGGATGTGTTTTTCATGAGTACAATTACTTAGCTCTTCGATCTCTATTAAGTCACAGGTCTAGCTCAGGGAGGGGTAACATGTCTGGATGGCGAAAAAATCTAACCCTTTGCTACGCATTGTTACATTCCTTCACGAACCCCTCAGAAAAATAGGTCAACCGAGGCAGAGCTTGGAGGCATGGGGCCATCCTGTGCAAAGATGGTAGGGTTGCGTAGATACATTCCCCGCTGATTTTCAGGCGTTAGGGAGGATTGAGAGAGAGCGAGTGTGTGCCATGAACGTAGGTGATCGAGTCCGGATTAAAGAATCAGTTGTGTTTTACCACCACCCGCTGCACCGCAACGAAGCCTTTGATGCTAAGGGTCTGGAAGGAGTAGTCGTCACCGTTCTGACCGACTACAAAGGGCGTCCTATTAGCCCCAACTTTCCGATCCAGGTTGAGTTTTCTGTAGATGGCGTCAAAAAACCCTTTCGAGCCCATCTCAAGGCCGACGAACTAGAAGCGCTCTAGGCCAAATCATTAGGTCAGGTAGATAGGTCAGGTAGAACGACGGCTTAACCAGGCCAGAACGTTCAGCTCATTTTGCATGCGGGTGAGTGTTTCGCGGTTGTCCTGGGCGGTCTGGTAATACCACTGGCAATAGGCTTCTACCTGGGCGCGGTGCTCTACTTCCAGCCGAAAATCCTGGGCGGTCTGGTGGAGCGCTAGATATTCACTCACCTCTTGACGAGTGGCCCAGGGCCGCAGCAGCAAGTAATCAGGCATAGCGATGGGGAACCTCAAACATCGACTAAGGCAAGGAGGCTTGGCCAGAGCCAAGCAGGGCAGCAACGGCCACACATCCCCAACCCGCCATGAGGACAACGCCACCTAGGGGCGCGATCGCCCCCATGATTGTTACCCCCAGCAGGCTCAGAGCGTATAACGCCCCGCAAAAAAGCACGGTGCCCACCACAAAAGCCCAGCCAGCGGCGGCCAGCCAGGCGAGAGACCCTAACCTATGGCTCAGGGCCAGGGCCACCACCGCGATCGCCAGGGCGTGGTACATCTGGTAACGGGCACCGGTTTCAAAGATTTCCAGCAGGCGGGGCGTTAACTGATTGCGCAGGCTGTGGGTGGCAAAGGCTCCTGCAGCCACAGCACTACCGCCTAGCAGGGCCGCAATTGCCAGAAACAGGCGCTCTAACGGCATCGTTAAATGCCCTCAGCCGTTGGACGCACCGCTTCTAGCAATCGAGAGAAATAAAACTGGGTTTTAGTCATGGCCCGGCGCTCAATGCGCCAGCCATTACCTTCCAGCGCGGCGACAATATCCGCTTCGCGGTGCAAGTAAGCGCGGGTGGTTTTGCTGGGGCCAGGGAAGAATTCGCCGATCTTTTTGAGCAAGCTGTAACAGGGGGTTTTGGGGGCAAAACTGAGGATCAGGCGAGCCTCGGCCAGGGAACTCAAATGGGCAATCATGCTCTGTACCTGCTCCTGGGGATAGTGAATCAGCACATCCAGGCAGATGACGGTATGGTATTGCCCGTCTAGAGCTTCCAGGTCTTTGACGTCAAAGGTGGGCAGATTCTGGCCGTCTAACACAGCCGCAGCACGGTTGCGGGCTTCGTCTACCATTTTGGCGGAGATATCGCTGGCGTAAACCTTAGCCCCCGCCTGAGCCAGAGGAATTGACAGACTGCCCACGCCGCAGCCAGCATCGCAGCAGGTTAGCCCAGAGAGCGTACCATCGGCTTGCAGCCACGCCATCACTGTATCTACGGTTTGTTGGTGGCCTTTGCGAATGTCAAGCTGCACTTTGTTGACCTCGCCATCACCATAGATGCGTTGCCAACGGTCAAAGCCAGTGTCATTAAAGTAATCGCGAACTACAGTTTTCTCATCGGCACGATCGTTGGTCAGGGTCATAGCAGCAGGGGTGGAGCGATTAACTAACTTCTGTAAAATCTTATGACGTTTTGCTACCGACCTCCAAGCCCTGACACGAATCGCAATCTTCATCGAATGGCATGATGGGGAGGCAATTTAGACCCTGAGCACCGAATATGACGACTCCAGAGATTGGCATCATCATGGGCAGCGACTCTGACCTGCCAACCATGCGGGCGGCGGTGGAGGTGTGTGAAGCGTTTGGCGTTAGCCACGACGTGGCAATTGTGTCGGCCCACCGTACCCCAGAGCGCATGGTCACCTATGCCAAAACCGCCCATCAGCGTGGCTTGAAGGTGATTATTGCTGGCGCTGGCGGGGCAGCCCATTTGCCGGGGATGGTGGCGGCCCTGACCCCGCTACCCGTGGTTGGGGTGCCGGTGATGAGTCGATCTATGCAGGGCATAGACTCTCTCTATTCTATTGTGCAAATGCCCGCGGGTATTCCAGTGGCGACAGTAGCCATTGGCAATGCTAAAAACGCTGGCCTGCTGGCGATCCAGATGCTTGCGGCACATCGTCCGGCTTTGCTGGATCAGGTACTGCGCTATCGCCGCGATTTAGAGGCGGAGGTGCTGGCTAAGCAAGCCCAGTTAGAGCGGTTAGGGGTCTCTGCTTATCTTCAGGAGATGCCCTAACCCCATAGTAAATTGACCATCTTCCTCTAGAATGACAACTATTCGAGGTTAATCCAGAGTTAATGAACTTCTGGACTCAAGGATACACAAGGGTTTTCGCCATGTTCACAGAAAACATGTATTCCCTGATACAGATTGACGCCTTCAGAATTGGTGGAATCATTTTGTTCTTTACTCCCATGCGTTCTGATTGCGAAAGCGTTTTACCTTTGGTTCTTCTGAGGTAATCGGGTCGTCAACCGTCTGTTTCCAAAAGCCAAGCATTTGCACGCTAGAAAGATTTTGGGACGTGACGTTGTGGCGTACTGGTCTATAGCCTTTACGGGCTATAGGGTTTAGCTCTCATACAGGTCTACTGCGCTGGTTTTAGTCAGCAGTTGACTCTCTATTACGTAGGCCGTGTTTGCTGTCTGATTGTGTTGAAGGAACGTCTGTCAAGATGTCTAATCTAGTGTTGCGAAATCGTTCTAAGTTCCGGAGACGGCCTAAACCGTCTTTCTGGAGCGCCAGTGTGCCGCCTTTTGATCAGGCGGTGAAGCGGCTATTTGGTCGTATCGGCGGTTGGGCTTGGGTAGCCTGTATTCCTTTGGCGCTGGTGATTCTGGCTACTTGGGGAGTGGCCGCCCATGCCCAAGAACTGACGGCGGAAGATGTGCAAGCCACCCTGAACAACATCTGGGTACTGATTGCCGCTTTCCTGGTGATTTTCATGAATGCCGGTTTCGCTATGGTAGAAACCGGCTTTTGTCGCCAGAAAAACGCCGTCAACGTTTTGTCTAAGAACCTGATTGTGTTCGCGTTGGCGACCCTGTCCTTTTGGTTTATTGGCTTTTCCCTGATGTTTGGGGTAAACGGAGCTGGTGGCTGGATTGGCTGGGGCAACTTTTTCCTCGGTGGTGCCCCTGAGACCTATGGCCTTGGCCCCGACGGCGTTAACCTGACCAAGGATACGTTTTTCCTTTTCCAGGCCGCCTTTGCGGGTACAGCGGCTACCATCGTGTCCGGTGCTGTGGCTGAGCGCATTCGGTTTGTGGATTTCATTCTGTTTAGCGTACTGCTGACGGCCGTTGCTTACCCCATTACCGGCCATTGGGTGTGGGGCGGCGGCTGGCTCGGCGGCTCTGGCCTGGGCTTCCACGACTTTGCTGGTTCTACGGTGGTGCACTCGGTAGGCGGCTGGGCAGCCCTGATGGGTGCAGCCTTCCTCGGCCCTCGCATGGGCAAGTACACAGCTGAGGGCCAGGCCAGCGCTCTACCGGGGCACAACCTCAGTATTGCTACCCTGGGCTGCTTGATTCTCTGGCTGGGCTGGTTTGGGTTCAACCCCGGTTCTCAGCTCGCCGCTGATTCTGCCGTGCCCTACATTGCTGTAACCACCAACCTGGCGGCTGCGGCTGGGGGGGTAGCGGCTACCGTATTGTCCTGGGTAATGAGCGGCAAGCCTGACCTGTCTATGACTATCAACGGTATTCTGGCGGGTCTGGTAGGTATTACCGCTGGCTGTTATGTGGTGGGCTATGCCGGTGCCTTCTGGATTGGGCTGATTGCAGGCATCATCGTGGTGTTTGCCGTTGGCTTCTTCGACAGCATCAAGATTGACGACCCTGTAGGTGCTATCTCGGTTCACCTGGTGAACGGAATTTGGGGCACGCTGGCCGTGGGCTTATTTGCTAATCCCAACAACTTCACCCAGGGAGGTGTGGGCATCGCTGGCTTGTTCTACGGTGGCGGGGTTGGCCAACTGGGTCTTCAGATTCTGGGGATTCTGGTGATTGGTCTGTTTACCGTGGTGGTGTCTAGCATCTTCTGGATGATTATTAAGTCCACCCTGGGCTTGCGTGTTACCCCAGAGGAAGAGATGAAAGGGCTCGACATTGGCGAGCACGGCATGGAAGCCTACAGTGGTTTCTTGAAAGACACCACGGATATGACTGGCGTAATTTAGCTACAGCATTTTTGAGCGAGTGAGGTGCATAGATCGCCATAAAACCACTGGTTTCCAGGCAATAGCTTGTACCTGACACAGCCAAGAAACGCTGTAATGCCTGGCTTACGGGGCAGTTGAAATTACACATCGGTGGGGGTAGGTCTAGCGCCTGCCCCCGCTTAATTTATGGATTAACGTTACGTCACAGGAGTGAACAGTTTGGCGAATGGTTACAAAGTGCTAAGGGAAAGACGCTCAACTGGTAGGCTATTGGGGAATAACTGCGGCCAAGGCGGCGATCGCTGTGGGTTTCTTGAGACCGAGTCATCGCTAAGGCGGAGTCGCACTACCGCTTCCCCGACTTGAATCATGAGCAATTCCACATCGGTGGTGGAAGAATTGCTAACCGCAATTCCCCAGCTTAGACCTCGACTCTACTTTAAAACCTCGCTGACCGCCCTATCCCACGCCATGGAAGACCACATTTTGGCCGGGACTAGGGGCGCTTTGGTCATTGCCAGCTTTCAGCAAGAGCGCTTTTACCTCCAGGAAGCCAACCGCTACCTACGCATTGCGGAACTCAGCGACCAGCTCTATGTGCTGTCGGCCCAGGGCACTAGTTTTACCAGCCGCTCTGACAATTACGAAACCATTGCCTTTGACCCAGAGGATGCTCTAGTTCACGAATGGCACCTGGTGGTGATGGGAAACGACTACCAGGCCTGCCTAATTTGCCGAGAGCGCACCTCAACGGAGGTGTTAGAAGCGCCCTCCTTTGACCAAACGCGACGGTTTGAGGGCATTTGGACCCAAGATCGCTACGTTAGCCAGTGGGCCGCCGAGATTTTGCTGGATCGCATTGCCCACTATCGCCCCGACATTGCCGATAAGACGGCGATCGCCAAGCAGCGCTACATAGACCCCACTGTGCTGCCCTCCGAACGGCTAGATGGCAGCGGCGGCCCCGACCCCTTTACCCAGCGGCTGGTCACCTACCTGCAAGCAGGGCAGTATAAACTGCTCAAAGCCTACAAAGCCATCACTGCCCAGGAGCGGCGTGAGCGCCTGGTTAACTCCATCACCTCGGTAATTCGCCAGTCTCTAGAAGCGACTGAAATTTTTGCCAAAGCCGCTACAGAACTGGGGCAAGCGCTGAATGTTTGCCGCTGCTTGATTTATCCCTGTAGCGCCACCGATGACAGTGTGACTATTGAGCACGAACACCTCAAACCTACCGTCGAATCACTCCTGGGCGAAACTTGGCCGCTGGCCACCAGCCCCCTCTTCGACTATGTGCAAGACACTCAGGAAGTTGTCGCCATTTCCGATACCCAGGATCCTGAATCGCCCTTTCGCTACGAACTTGACGCCATTCGGCTGCTCATTGAACGGTGGCGCATTCAGTCCTGGCTTATGGTGCCCCTCACCTACCAGGGCCGTTTGGTCGGCATGATTGAACTACACCACTGCCAGCCCCAGCCCTACGAGTGGACAGAGGACGACAAAGCCCTGGTGGATGACATCGCTGCTCAGCTTAGTGTGGCGATCATTCAGGCCAAGGCCTACGCCAACTTGCAGGATCTCAACCATCAGCTTGAAGCGCTGGATCGCACCCGTGCCAATCTCATCGCCATTACCGGCCACGAGCTGCGCACCCCCCTTTCCACCATTCAGGTTTGCCTGGAAAGCCTGGCCACCGAGCCTGATATGCCTCCAGAACTACGCCAGATTATGATCCAATCGGCCCTGGAGGACGCAGAGCGCATGCGCAAGCTGGTGCAGGACTTCCTTACTCTGTCTAAGCTGGAAAGCGGGCGAGTGGAGTGGAATATGGAGTCGCTATCCATTCAGGAATGCGTGGATTTGGCCATGAGCAGTATTCATATCCACAGCGACAATGCGCCATCCCCCAGCATTAAAGTGAAGATTCCCAAGCAGATACCCCTGGTGCGGGCCGATGGCGAGTGGCTGGTAGAAGTGCTGGTGAAGCTGCTGGATAATGCCAGCAAATTTACCCCCGCCGACGGCAAAATTACCATTCAGGTGACCCGCTCTAGCCCTACCCATTTGCAGGTCACCATTGCCGATACGGGGCGCGGTATTGAGCCTAGCCGATTAGATGCCGTGTTTGATCGGTTCTATCAGGAAGAAGGGGCACTCCGCCGCACCACTGGCGGTACCGGGTTGGGGCTGGCTATGAGTCGGCAAATTATCGAAGGGCTGGGCGGCACCATTTGGGCTGAATCGGAGGGTAAAAATAAAGGCAGCCGGTTCCACTTCACGGTTCCCATTGCCCAGGGCAAGGCTGATAACCGCCGCAGTCACACCATCCGCCATCGGGCCACGGGGATGAGCGGACAGCCTGCTACGGTGCCGGGTAATCCGTCGGTGCTGCTGGATGATTAGGAGAGCGGGTTGGGATTTTGGACTGGCGATTTTGGATTTTGGATTGGTATCCCCTCCCTACGGTGTACACATAAGTCTTGAAACCCTTGCTGTTCGGGCTTTTCCCACCCTCCGGGAAGCCTTGTCTTGC
>CAYUBC010000087.1:0-10182 GCA_964442885.1 uncultured bacterium
CCACCAAATCATCGTAGGGAAATGCCGCCTGGGGGTACTTGTACAGATATTTCATGTAGGAGTGGGTCGGCGTGCTGTCGAGGTAGAAGTAGTATTCCTTGACATCTTCACCGTGGTTGCCTTCGCTGTTGGTGAGGCCAAACAGGCGCTCCTTGAGAATTGGGTCCTGGCCATTCCAGAGGGCCAGGGCAAAGCACAGCAGGTTTTTGTCGTCGGTAATGCCGCCCAGGCCATCTTCACCCCAGCGGTAAGCCCGCGATCGCGCCTGGTCATGGGAAAAGTAGCCCCAGGCGTTGCCATCGCTGGAATAATCTTCCCGCACCGTGCCCCACTGGCGCTCGCTCAGGTAAGGGCCCCACTTTTTCCAGGGCTGTTGTCCCTGCTTGGCCGCGTCAAGGCGTTGGGCTTCGGCGGTTGTTGTCATGGTAACTCCTGGGTGAATGGCAGGCCGGGTTAAGATCGATGAGGCGATTCTAAAAAAGCAAGGTTAAGAGATGCCCGCAATACTGAAAATCTTGCCCTCGCCGCCTGCATAACCTAGTCGGTTGGGGCCGGTCAACGGGGCCTATCCCAATCAGTCGAGGTGCCCTTGAGACTTAATCCCGGACACGTCGATAATCGGGGCATTCTCCAGCATTTTTTTCGCCGCTTCCAGGGCGCGTTCTGACTCAATTTGGTTCATAAACGTCGAGTAGGTAAGCAGGGCCAGCAGGTAGCGGGGATCGCTCACCCAGGGCGGCACAAACCGGGGCAACCGGCACAGCCCAGCCGCCGTCAGTTCGCAAAGAGCAGGCAGGTCAAAAATATCCAGCTTGCCGCAGAACAGCAGCATCAGGCAGTCGGCCCGTCCAGCGCTGAACATAGCCCGAATTGCCGTACCTATCTGCAACAGACCGTACAGATAGACCACATCCTTGGTAAAGGGAGCGCCGCCGGTCATCACCCCGCCGCGAAATACTCGCCGGGCACTTTCAAAGGACTGGTCGGGTTTGCCTGTGCGCTCCAGAAAATACTGGTAGACCTGCAAGAAATCAGCCCCTTCGATGGCCATTTGGATAGCAAACACCCGATCAGCCAGGCGCTGGAACCGATTCAGCTCGATGGTGCCGCTGATAATTTCGGCAAACACCGCCAGCCCCTCCTGGGTGCGGGTGGTGCCGGGGTGCCCGGCGGCCAGAATCGGTAAGTCTACCTGGGCGCGTCCGTTTAGGGAGGTGGCTACGTGGATGTGGGCTTCGTGGTGGATCAGCTGGATGGCATCGCGATCGGTGAAGTGGGCGTCTTTGCGCAGGCGAATGCGCTCCGCCGACGCCAGGGCATTGGCCGAGAGCGTATCCACCACCAGAATGGCCGGGGCCGCGTCGCCAAAGTGCTTCTTAACCGCCCTTTCGATATCCTCGGCTACCTCCTCAGCGGTGTAGTAGTGGGGCGGCGCGATGTTGATATTGATGTGGTCGAGATGGTGAATCACCGCTTGAATTTGCTGGGCCAGCTCCAGCGGCGTTTCGGTGTCAAACCGCATCGGTGAGGTGGGCTCACCGTAGGCCTGGCGGGAGTACTCAAAGAAAATCGGCGTACCGGCTCCAGCTAGCATTCTGGCCCCAATTTCCAGGCTGTTGGCCTGGCGCTCCAGCCAGCTATCAATCAGCGATCCGCCAAAAATGTCTCGCCTGGCCTGGCGCACCAGTTCCAGCACCGGCTGTGGGTCGAAGGCCGGATACTCGACCTGGGGCAGGGCAGTAGCGCCGTTGGCGAAAAAGTCAGCCTTGACCTGGTCGGGCCAGCCAACGGCGCTGAGAATTTTAATCGGCTTGGCGGCCTGGCGCAGCAGGGTAGCAACGGAGCGGATGCGGTCTTGTTCTGCGGGGTCGAGGAGCATGGGAAAGGGTAGGGCGTGCGTCTGACCTGATTTTCTGGGGTAATTCCTGGCGGAAGCTAAATAATCGTGATTTTTTAATGTCTTGGCGGAACTATTTTTCTGCCGCGAAAGCAAAATTGTAATGAGAATGCCTTTACTCAACTTAAAACTTCGTTAGGATAGTCAATGATGCACTTAAGATTTCTTAAATCCATGACTGCTCAGCAACGCTTCCTATCCCTCGGTGGGGCCGTTTTTAGCCCCAATCAATCGACCAACACGGCTTTTCAGATTTCCTGGACAATTCTGAGAGTTGTGGCCGGTACTGTAATGATTCATAACGGTCTGGACAAGCTGGCCAACATCGAAAGCTTTGCCCAGGCCTACGTAGCCTACCTGGGGCTGCCTTTCCCGATTACCCTCAGCTATCTGGCGGCGTTTACGGAACTGCTGGGTGCTCCCCTCGTCGCGCTGGGGCTGTTCACCCGACCCGCCGCTCTGGGCCTGTTTTTCACCATGCTGGTGGCCATGTACCACCACGTTAAGGTAGCCGGTCTGAGCATTCCCTACCTGGAGCTATCGGCTCTCTATGCGGCCACCTTCCTGTTTTTCCTGGTGAATGGGGCTGGTCAGTTTTCCGTGGATGCCTTGATTGCTAAGGCGTTCTACGGCGTGCGGGCCAACCGTGCCGAGGGGCAGCGGGAATCTCTGGAAAACGTGTTTCAAAAGTCCAGCGCCCCCGAAGCAGAACCGACCAAGTCTGCCTAGGCTGGGATTCAGGGTTTGATAGGATTGGTTAGCTCCGGTAGTTAGCTGGCAAACTATACCTGAAAGGCAAAATTAACCCCTCTCAAAGGTGGTGACCCTGATAGTCAAGGGTTGCCACCTTGCTTTTTATCTGGCTACTGCTGGCTTTTGCCCTGTCATCCTGGGCAAAAAACCTCCGGCTTGTAGTGTGATTGCTGCGGTTAACCCATAGCAATCACCCATGATTTGACCAACCACGTAGCGATTTTATGGCTTAGGTAACGCCTTAGGTGCAGGCTTGGTGAGTGCCCGCAATCGTTCGGCGTCGGCCCAGCCTACTCCCTTAAGGAAATAGATGACGGCTGTTAAAACAGCCAACCCCATGTAGAAAATCCGAATGCCCCATCCCGCTCCGTCAAACACCATTGAGAAGACGCCGGGCTCAATGCCGCTAAAGCGAGTTAGCTCAGAGCGAAACCATTTCTGATCCTCGGTCATCCGCTGGAGCTCAGCCGCTGTCGCCGGTAGAATTGGCATGCGAGTAGTGGTTCTGTAATGCCCCCAAAACCCTGAACTGCCGCTTTCACGCCCTAGCGCTTCGTTAGCCAGCGTAACGATTTCTTCGCGGGGTAAGCCCGACTCGTTGGCTAGTTGATTAATCCAGAGTTGATGGCGCAACCAATAGCTGCTGAAAAATACCAAAGGCAGGGCTATTACCAGCGCGATCGCCTTAACCACCAGGGGCGTTTTAGCGGATAGGTAACGAGAGGCTCCACCCAGCCCAAACCCCAGCAGGGCAAACAATACGACTCCCGTGAGTTCAACAATTTCCAAACTTTTAAGCCAGCCCCCAACGATGGGAATGGGGTGCAAAAACTCCTCCGCTGCCCAGGTAATCAACAGCCGCAGCAGCACCACCATGACCACTACCCCACTTGCCACAAGCAGGTAGTTGACAACTGCCGATTTAGAACGCGGAGTGAGCATGGCAGGCCAATCAAAGTCCACAGGCTTAAGGCCGGTAGCATAAGCCCCGCGACCTTAATTAGATTGCCTAGATGATACCTGAAACTGCCAACATGGAGTTTACCAATGGGCAGATTCCAGCATTGAATGATGCACCGCTTAACCAGGTACCGCTTTAGCCCCAAAACCTTGCTTCAGTTTTGGATGGGTCAGCTATAGTTAGCATGGTACAATTGAACTATATTGTCAGGGCAGGTCGCTATGTCAATTGCTCAAACCACGCAACTGCTTCAGCTCGTCTTAAATTCAGGGTTAATGATGGTTATCGCCCTTGCCTGGTGGGGGGTTGTGGTCTTTCGGTTGGGGGCAATTTCGGCTCGCCTCCAGAGGCTTGAACGGCGACCCCATGCCCTGCGAGTGCGCTACCGCCTCAACCGCCACAGCGCCCTAATTATGCACTACGTTTTGCTGATGCTAATGGCGAGTCTATGCTGCCTGGCGCTGCGGGCTTTAATTGACGCCAACACCTTAATTACCGCTGCTTTGCTGCTGTTTGTGCTGGGCAATGTCGGCATTCTGGTGAGCGTTACCCTAGCGCTGATGGAGTTTTATCAGTTAAATGGGCTGGAGATGAGACCGGCGCAGCCCCGCCCCCGCCCCGTAGTTCTGCCCGCTGCCGCCATGGAGCAGCCCAGGCCATCTCCCCAGGCGCAGGCCCAGCGCGACGTAATGGCCAGTTAACGGGTTAGGGTAGGGTCTTGACCGTTAAAGCCTCTCCGCCTGGAGGTGATTAAGATAGTTGGGATTTGCTCCTTGGGGAACCTAAGGACTGTCTGGGGAGTCTAGGGCTAGGACAATGGGCCATCTTCACCTTAAGAGGGCTTGAAATAGAGCACAGTGGCCTTTTTTGAGGGCTTAAGCTCAAGTCGTTGAGCTGGCATCAAGGCCATACTTCAGGCCCAGGCTAGGTAGTTACATTTGCTTATTTAGTTCAACTCCCGTAACATAACGAAAACCTTTACTCCTCCTCCATGAACATTCTGCTGGTTTACCCACGCTTTCCCAAGAGTTTTTGGTCCTTTGATAAAACTCTTGAATTGGTCAATCTCAAGGCACAATTGCCGCCCTTAGGGCTGATTACCGTGGCCGCTATTTTGCCCCAAACCTGGGAATTTAAGCTGGTAGACCGCAATGTGCGCGATGTGCGCGATGACGAATGGCAATGGGCCGACATTGTCATTGTTTCGGCCATGATTGTTCACCGCGAAGACTTTTCAGCGGCCATTCAAACCGCCAAGGAGTACGGCAAGCTGGTGGCTGTAGGCGGCCCCTATCCCACTTCCCTACCCCACGAGGCCGAAGCGGCTGGGGCAGATTTCCTGGTTCTGGATGAGGGAGAAATTACCCTACCGATGTTTGTAGAAGCGGTGGAGCGCGGCGATCGCGGCGGCACCTTCCGGTCTGGGGGCGAAAAGCCCGATGTTACCGTTACCCCCATCCCCCGCTATGACCTGCTGGAGATGGATGCCTACGCCGAAATGTCCATCCAGTTTTCGCGGGGTTGTCCCTTCCAGTGCGAATTTTGCGATATCATTGTGCTCTACGGGCGCAAACCCCGCACCAAAGCCCCAGAGCAACTGCTGGCCGAGCTCCAGTGCCTCTACGACCTGGGCTGGCGACACAGCATCTTCATGGTGGATGACAACTTTATTGGCAACAAGCGCAATGTCAAGCTGCTGCTCCAAGCCATGAAACCCTGGATGGAGGCCCACGGCTATCCCTTCTCCTTTGCTACAGAAGCCTCGGTAGACCTGGCCCAGGATCCAGAACTCATGCAGCTGATGGTGGACTGCAACTTCGGTACGGTGTTTCTGGGCATTGAAACCCCTGATGATGACAGCCTGAGCCTCACCAAAAAATTCCAAAATATGCGCGATCCGCTGTCTGACTCGGTCATTTCTATTGCCCAGGCAGGGCTCAGGGTAATGGCTGGGTTTATTGTCGGCTTTGATGGCGAAAAGCCTGGGGCGGGTCAGCGCATCTATCAGTTTGTGGAGCAAACCGCTATTCCTACAGCCCTGGTGAGTATGCTCCAGGCACTACCCGATACCGCCCTCTGGCACCGCTTGGAGAAAGAAGGGCGGCTGCTGGGCAAGAGTGCCGACATTAACCAAACCACTCTGATGAACTTTGTGCCGACCCGGCCCATTGAAGAGATTACCGAAGAGTACATTCAAGTCTTCTGGAATCTCTATGACCCTCTGACGGTGCTGAATCGCACCTTCCGTCATTTCCTCATGCTGGGTGAAGCGCAGAAGAAGAACTACCAGAATCGCACTACCTCCGCTGGCACCCCTGACATTAACTGGGTAACGATTCGGGCCTTCATCATCATCCTCTGGCGGCAAGGAATTGTTCGCAAAACCCGTCTGCGGTTTTGGATTAACCTGGCCATTATCCTGTGGCGCTACCCCGCCGTGGCCGCCAATTATGTCTCCGTCTGCGCCCAGGCCGAACACTTTTTGGACTTCCGCCAAATTGTGCGGCAAAACATCGAAACCCAACTGATGGCGTATCTAGAGGCAAAACAGGCTCAAGATCAAGATCAAGCCGCTATAGCAGTTGAAGAACCTTTAGCCGTGTAAAGCAATTTCGTCAATCAGCCGCCCCTTGGCCGCTTATGTACGCAGGGTTCGAGGGGTGAGGGTTGGCTATTCAACTCTAGCTGACAATGCTGGAGATACTGCTTGCCCCCAACCAAGTGTAACCTGTTATACAGTCTCTACGGCAAACATAGAAAAGCTCCACGGTGGAGCCGTTTTACCTGAGAAAGTTGATACACTGTGAAGCTATCTACGCAAGCTAGATCACAGTGTAATCTTCATGCATATTCACACGCTTGAACAATGGCAGCACTCCCATGACTTTTCTGAAGATCGAAGTCATGCCGAGAAAAATACCAGAATAGTGATGTTACTGACAGCAGTCATGATGATTGCTGAGATTGCCGCTGGAACCATCTTTGGTTCCATGGCGTTGCTGGCCGATGGCTGGCACATGGCAACCCATGTAGCCGCTTTTGGCATTACGATCTTTGCCTATCAATATGCTCGCAATTATGCAGCTAGCCCCAAATACACCTATGGCACCGGAAAGGTCAGTGTTCTTGGTGGTTTTGCCAGTGCTGTTGCCCTAGCCGTTATTGCTTTTTTAATGGCATTTGACTCAGTGGGTCGCTTTTTTAACCCCCAAGTTATTCAATTCAATGAAGCCATTGGCATCGCCATTATTGGACTGCTGGTTAATTTAGCTAGTGCCTGGTTGTTGCAAGACGATGACGATCACCACCATGATTTTGATCATTACCACAGTCATGATCAAAATCTTCGGGCAGCCTATTTTCATGTTCTAGCAGATGCGCTGACTTCCGTGCTGGCCATTATTGCCTTGGTCGCAGGCAAGTTTTTAGGGTGGGTTTGGATGGATGCCGCCATGGGCCTAGTGGGAGCAGGTGTAATTACAAGATGGGCCTATGGTCTAGTCAGAGATACCAGTGCAATTCTCCTGGATGGAGCTGTTGACAAACAAATCAAGTTAGATATTTTGACAACGATTGAAGGAGATGCCGACAATCGCATCACCGATTTGCATGTCTGGCATCTCAACCAGCATCACTTAGCGGCAACCATCTCATTAGTTACCCATTTTCCCAAAGCGCCAGAGTATTACAAAGAACTGCTCAAAACTATTCCATCGCTTGCTCATACGCTGGTCGAAGTCAATCCTTGTTACGGCGAGCCATGCTTAGCCGTAACACCTGACCTGGCGGTAGAGCGGTAGACGGGACAGGTAGTAAGAGGCGACGGTCGGCAGGGCTGATGCTGGGCATGACTGATGCAAGGCATGACTGATGCAAGGAGCACTACGGCCAGCGGCGGCGGTCATCCGTAATTCAGTTAGCCCTTGGCGTTGCCCTTAGCCGATGTGATAACCATAATGACGGGAACTACCACAGCCGCCACCATGCCAGCCGCAAAACCATTGTTATACAGGTTAAGGGCAGCATGGACGCTACCAACCGAAAGCACAGCGGAAGAGTGGATAAAGCCGGCCACAATTCCCCACTGCCAACCAAAACGGCCTGCAATTGGCGCTAAAGTAGTGCCAAACAAAGCGGCCAGGATGATGGATGGGTCGCTGGCCTGCCAGGGTTTGGCCAGCGACCCAAGAAAAACACCCAACATAATCGGCACAATGTTGGCCGGGTGCTTACCGTATGCCGCAAACCCTACGATAGTAAAAATGCCGCCGATCGTAGGCCCGTTTACCGCGGCTCCCACTAGCAGAACGTAGACAAGCCCAATGAGTCCGCATAGCCCCATATTCACCAGCGTTGCTCCCAACCCGGCGATGGCAATGAAATCTGTTGGTGCCTGCCCTGATTGCTGAATAATCACTGGCAATTTGCTGATGGCCCGCCGATCAAGATAACAGCCGCCCAGAATCATAGATGCAAATAGGAGTGTAATAAATATTACTAGCGCACTGTTGTAATCGGACGTCCAGATCATGACTGGCGCGGGTACAAAGCCGTAGGATTTATACAGCGCGACGACTAAAACACCGACAATTCCGGCGGTGAAACCAAGGTTATAAAGGCTGAAGCCATCATGAGCTTTGAATAACTGCGCTGCCACAGGTGGCAGGATAAAGCCCAGGCTTAGGGATGTGACCAGTGCCAGAGGTAAGCTAATTGGCAATGGAATGGCTGTGCTGAAAAGGATTTCTGAAAACACTGGAGCCAGAGCGCAGCCAAAAAAGGCCGCATTCAGGTGAGCCACAAAAGGTTCTTTCTTGTACCTGGCGTAGAAAAAGACCCCGGCAATAATAGGCCAAACGTTCAGCAGGTTTTTGCCAAAGAGCCCAAATCCAAGCAAAAGGAAAAGGCTGGCTACCGAAGCACCGGAAATTTTAGCCCGTGTTACATAACAAATTGCACAGCCAAGCAGCGTCAGCAACCCAGCGTTGACAAACGCTGCACCCACACCACCGACACCGATATAGTCAGTAATCAGGGCGTCGCGTGTGGTTAGGATATTGAGCAGCCCTCTCCAGATTTGGCTGGGCGACGACATAACCAAGCCAAAGACAACAAACGTAAATGCGTAGAAGGCAACCAGGCTGAGTACAAAACTGCTGGAGAGCAGTTGGCTCTGAGTTTCGTGGTGCGTGTGTCCAGTTTTCATTCAGTGGTAGGCTCGCAATTGTAGCCGCAATTGTGACGGGAACCCCTACAGGCCTTCCAGCATGGCAACGATAGCGATAATGGCCATCAGAGACAGGCAAAGCCGCCAGAAAAATCCCCAAATCATCTGATAAACGAGGATGGCTTCTTGGCCAAAGCCAAAAATACCGGCTAGAACAACCAAAACCGTGCTGCAAAACATGCTGATAAACAGCGTCTTGGTCAAAAGACCCAGAACTAACAGCATGGTCTCATACTTGGGAGTGGGTCTGCGCATTGGATTTACCTATTCCTAAGCAACCTGTTGATGTTGAAGCACTGGCCCAACCTGCACTAGCCAGGTATTGCCTTCTCGCCACAGGGGGCGCACATCGACCCCAGCCGCAATCGGGGTGTTGGCTACGGAAATAGCGTTCCATTCCGTAGCCAGGTAGTGCAAGCGCCCAGGCTTACCGGGCAAAATTTCCCTGGTCAGGTAAGCAACGACGGGGAACCGTGAAGTTCCTGCAAAGTCATAGCGAGTACGGGTATGCGCCTGTCCCCGCTGTGTGTTAGAAAAGAGTCCGATCATCATGACCTCTCACCTCTCCATGTGTGGGGTAAGGCCCTTGGTTACGGGCTTGACTTTTATTGTGAAAGGCATCGCCAACCCCTGGAAGGGCTGCTGTCATCTCTACAAACGGCGGAAAATTCAGTCATTCCCTGTCAGTTACGATCAGGTTTTGTCAGATTTTGTCAGCAGTCGTCAGGTCTATGTCACAGAGTTAGCCCTGAGATGTCACTTTTCTGTAAGCAATTAACGGTATCCTGATCGGAAAATCGGGGTATGCGAGTCTACTGGCAGCAAATGACACAAGGAATAGGGAGTCTGGACGTCCATGACGTTCTCAATGCCCTTAACGATTGTCTGCAAGATAACGGCAGGAAGGAATTGTCGCCTCAATGCAGAGTTCTGCTAGAGGTGCTCTGGCAACAGCCTCACTTGTCCTATCCGCAGCTAGTTAAGGAACTGACCAAGTATGAAATCTACGTCAGCGTTGGGCACCTGCGCAACGTTAGCTCAGACCTGTGGAAAACTCTGGGCGCTGTGATCAACACTCAGCCGACCAAACGCAGCGTCGTTGACGACTTGCGCCGTTGGTACGCTGTCTGGCAGGCCCAGGGCTCCCTGCAACTGCACGGGCGTGAAAATGATATTACCCATGTGATGCGTCAACTTCAGAGTGGGCGATATCAGGTGTTCTGCATCACGGGTATGCCCAGGGTTGGCAAAACCGAGCTAATCAAAGCGACGATACGACGCCTGGATAGGCAGACTTCGCCGCCCAGAGCGGTTAATTTTCTCTGGTTTAATGCCGAAGAAGTG
>CAYUBC010000088.1:0-10035 GCA_964442885.1 uncultured bacterium
CATCGAGACGAATTCCTCCGAATCGAATGCTCCCCTCCGCAGCAGGTTTTGCGACGATCCGGACATGGCCGAGCTCGTAACCTACTTTGTGGAAGAGATTCCGCAGAGGATCGAAGCGCTCCTGGACTACTGCGCATCGGGCGATCGCGAAGGCGTGCAACGGCTCGCTCACCAATTGAAGGGATCCAGTGCGGGGTACGGGTTCGATGAACTTGGGCAAGCTGCAGCGAGTCTCGAAGCCCCCCTGAAGAAGGAGGCCTCTTTAGACGATGTCCAAACGCAGATCGATGAACTCACCGACCTGCTGCGGCGTGTTCAAGCGTGATTCCGAGGAATTGTTTGTGCTGACTGCGGCACGAGAGGGACCGTGAAGCTGTGAATCGATCCACCGACGGCCACTCGAATGGCGAGCAACCCGATCGCATCGACTCAAAGCCTCTACCGGGCGAGGATATCGATCGGCAATTGGTGAACGAAGAAGACTCCACGCCCGTCGTGCTGCTGGTCGACGATGCCCCAGAAATCCACAGGCTGCTGGGCGTCAAGCTCCGCAACGATGAGCTGACGCTGCTGTCCGCGTTCGGGGGCGAAGAGGCGATCGACATGGCGATCGATCTGCAGCCCTCACTGATCCTGCTGGATCTGAACATGCCGGGGATCAGTGGCCTCGAAACGCTGCGCCAGCTCAAGCACCAATCCGACACCATTGAAATCCCGGTCATCATCCTCTCTGGTTCATCGACCTCCAGCGATAAGGTCGTGTCCTTCGAAATGGGTGCGACGGACTATGTAACCAAGCCGTTCGATGTTCCCGAGCTGCGCGCCCGGATCGCGTCCTCGCTCCGCGTCACGCGCCTGATGAGGATGCTCGCGCAGCGTGCACACATCGACGGTCTGACCGGCCTGTGGAACCGCGCGCACCTGAACGAGCAATTGGCGGCGGAGATCGATCAATCGCAGCGGTCCGGCGAACCGCTGTCACTGGTCATGTGCGACCTCGATCACTTCAAAGCCCTGAACGATACCTTCGGTCACCCGGCCGGGGATCTGGTGCTGCAGTGCTTTGCGCGGATCCTGAAGGCCGAGATGCGAAAGTACGATATCGCCTGCCGCTACGGCGGTGAGGAATTCGCATTGATTATCCCGGGCAGTGAAGCGAGCGAGGCGGCTGGCTTGTGCGAGCGCATACGCTCCGTGACCGCCGAGCTGCGCTGGCCTCGCTACCCGGATATGTCCGTGACGGGATCCTTCGGGATCACCACCTGCGGCGTCAACTCAAGCACGCAGCCCTCCGACTGGATCGAGGCGGCGGACCGCGCGCTGTATTCCGCGAAATCTGCGGGTCGAGACCGAGTTCATCTCTTTGACGATACGCTCGGCACCGGCAAGCCGCCGCTGCGGCTTGCCGGGTGAACCGCTGCGAGGCAAGCGAAGAGCGCCTCTGCCGCTTGGCAGAGGCGACTGTTCACGCAACATGCTCGGTCGCAATTCAACTCAGGCGGTCGCGCCGCCGTTCTCATGTGCCTGCGTCTGCTCTGCCAACCGCTGCGGTGCGGATCGGTTGCCGGAGATCTCGATTCTGCGAGGACGCGACGCCTTCGACTTGGGCAGTGTGATGGTCAGCACGCCGTGTTCCAGTGAGGCGGCGGCGTTCTCGCTATCGATCTCTGCGGGGAGCGTGAACGACCGCTCGAACGAGCCGCTGGGTCGCTCCTGCCGAAGCACGCTTGCGTTCCCATGGGTTGCTACCCGACGCTCGCCGCGGATGGTGAGTTCGTCATCGCTGAGAACGATTTCGATATCGTCGAGCGTCATTCCGGGAACATCCGCCTCGATGATCACCGCGTTCTCAGTCCCGAGGATGCTGATCGCCGGTGCTCCGCTTCGGGCCACGGCACGGGCCGGCACTGAGCAGGCGCGGTCGATTTCGTTGGCGAAACTTGCGAGAGACCGGAAGACTGGGTCACGGAAAATTGCAGTTCGGTTCATCATGGTTTTACCCTCCTGTGAATGGGTTTGTGAGTTTCTGGTGCCATCGCCCATCACCATTCAAAGCCCGTGCCAAATGAACCATTCGGGTGAGGCGAAAATATCGGTCCGGCCTGTCCACGGGGTGCCAGACTGACAGCAGCGCTCGATGTGGCGCTGTCAAAGTGACAATTCGCGTGTGGCGGGCCATACTGCCTGCCAAGGAGGCTCCGATGAACCGAACCGCCCAGACTCTTTGGACGCTGCTGGTCATACCCCTGGCATGGATGGCATCGCTGTCATGCTGGGGATGTCACGCGCCGGAGCAGTACGCGCTGTGGCAGCCGGAACAGCCCGCCAGCCAAACCGTAGCAAACTTTATCTTGTCCATTGGTGCATCTCCCGTGCGGTGGCTAAAAATTCGAGTTTGGCGGCGTCGGCCTGTTTTTCGCCAGTGGTGCTGCCCTGTTTGAAGATGGATCCGGTGGGGCAGGCATCTACACATTTGCCGCAGGAGGTGCAGGCGCTCACCTCGCCCCAGGGCTGGTTAAGCCCCGACACAATGTAGGCCGCCGCGCCACGCTGGGCGACATCCCAGACGTGGGCCCCTTCCACTTCATCGCAGACGCGCACACAGCGGGTGCAGAGAATGCAGCGGTTGTGGTCAATGCCAAACAGGGGATGGGAGAGATCCACGGGGCGATCGGGAAAGCGGTAGGGGAAGCGGCTGTGATCCATACCGACTTCGATGGCCACGTCCTGCAATTCGCAGTTGCCGTTGGCCACGCAGATGGAACAGACGTGATTGCCTTCCGCAAAGATCAATTCCACATTCATGCGGCGATACTCTTGCAGCTTGGGGGTTTGGGTGTGAATCACCATGCCCTCCCACACTTCGGTGACGCAGGCCGGCAGCAGTTTGTTGAGACCTTCAATTTCCACCAGGCACATACGGCAGGCCCCTACCGGAGTCAGCCCTTCCAAATGGCACAGCTTGGGAATGTGCACACCCGCCTCCTGGGCCGCCTCCAGAATGCTGGTACCGGCCTCAACGGCAATATCTTGATCGTCAATTTTGAGGGTTCTAACCGCCATAGTTATGCTCCTTTGACACTGCTGAGGGCAGGGGCTGCGTTGCCGTTGAGGTAGTCGGGCTCGACCAGCAAGTCCTCGTATTCTTCTCGGAAGTATTTGAGGGTGCTGAGTACCGGGTTGGGGGCCGTTTGGCCAAGGCCACAGAGGCTGGTGTCGCGCACCATTTCACAGAGGGCTTCCATCTTCACTAAATCCTTAGCGGTGGCCTGGCGCTTGAGAATTTTAGACAGCATGGCATAAAGCTGCACGGTGCCCGTGCGGCAGGGCACACACTTACCGCAGGTTTCGCCCCGGCAAAATTCCATGTAGAACTGGGCAATGCCCACCATGCTGGTGGAATCATCCATCACCACCATGCCGCCGGATCCCATCATGGAACCAACTTTACGCAGAGAGTCATAATCCACCGGGGTATCCAGCATGGATTTAGGAATGCAACCGCCCGATGGCCCCCCGGTCTGCACCGCTTTGACCTCACCATCGGGCACGCCGCCGCCCATGTCTTCAACAATTTCCCGTAGGGTAATGCCCATGGGGACTTCAATCAGGCCGTTGTTGCGAATTTTGCCGGTGAGGGCAAAGATTTTGGTGCCCTTGCTGGTTTCAGTGCCAATGGAGGCATACCAGTCGGCCCCATTCCGCACAATGGCCGTAATATTCGCCAGGGTTTCCACATTGTTAATTAGGGTGGGGCAGTCGTACAGCCCCTTTTCCGCCGGGTAGGGCGGACGGGGCACCGGGTTGCCGCGCCCACCTTCGATGGACTGGATCAGCGCCGTTTCTTCTCCACAGACAAAGGCTCCGGCCCCAATGCGAATGTCAATTTTGAAGTCAAAGGGGGAGTCGAAGATCTGGCTTCCTAGCAAGCCGTATTTTTTCGCCTGCTGAATGCCCTTTTGCAAGCGCTGAATGGCCAGGGGATATTCAGCCCGCACGTAGATGTAGCCGTGGTTGGCCCCCACCGCGTAGCCCGCGATCGCCATCCCCTCCAGCACTAGGTGGGGATCGCTCTCCAGGATGCTGCGATCCATAAACGCCCCTGGATCCCCCTCGTCACCGTTGCAGATGACGTACTTTTGATCACTGGGCATTTTTGCCACGGTGGCCCATTTCAGCCCGGTGGGATAGCCGCCGCCGCCCCGCCCTCGCAGACCACTCTTGGAAATTTGCTCCACCACTTCCGCCGGGGTCATTTCATAGATCGCCTTATAGAGCGACTGATACCCCCCCACAGCGATATATTCCTCAATTCGTTCGGGGTCAATTCTGCCGCTGTATTCCCGCACCACCCGAGTTTGTCGGGCAAAGAAGGGATGTTGGGGATCCCCATGAATCGGCTTGGCAACGCCGCCGTTCATGGCCTCAATAATGCTGGCGGCCTCGTCGGGCACCACGTCTTCGTAGAGCTGGTTGTCGGGTTCAATCTGCACCAGCGGGCCGCGACCACAAAAGCCCATGCAGCCCACCCCAACCACCTCTACTCGGTCGTCAAGATGGTGCTCCTTAACCGCCTCCTGCAAGTTGCCCAAAATGCCCATGGCATCAGCAGCTCGGCAACCCGTCGAGGTGCAGCAGTGAACCCGTACCGGCTTCTGCCGTGCCCGTTCGGCTGTAGCGATGTCTTGTAGTTCTTGTAAATCCATAAGGGGGCTCCGGTGTGGAGAGTGGGATGGGGGATTTTGGATTGATATCCCCTCCTGGGAGGGGTAGGGGTGGGTCGGCCCTGGGAGGGGTAGGGGTGGATTTTGAATTTTGAACTTAACCCTCCACTAGTCCTGCTCCCAGACCTTTACCCTGGCCACGGCATCTTCTGGAGAAAGCTTGCCGCCAACGGTGCCATCAAACACCACTGCAGGGGCAATGCCGCAGGCACCCAGGCAGCGAGCGGCCATCAGGGAAACTTTGCCGTCAGGGGTGGTTTCGCCCAGTTCAATGCCCAGCTCTTCTTGCAGCTTTTCCATCACCTTGTCGCCACCTTTGACGTAGCAGGCCGTACCCATGCAAACCACGCAGGTGTGGGCCCCGCTGGGCTTGAGAGAAAACAGGTGATAAAAAGTAGCAACGCCGTAGACTTTGCTGAGGGGCAGTTTGAGGCCGTGGGCCACGTAGGCCAGCACATCTTCTTCCAAAAAGCCAAAGGCTTCCTGGGCGATGTGGAGCACTTCAATCAAAGCGTCGGGCTGATACTGATGCCGCTTCATGGTGATGTCTAGCCGCTTGAAGCGCAGATCAGGCTTGGCGGGCTTGGCCGGGGCCGAGGCCGCAGCGGGCTCAACAGGGGATGTAATGGCGGTGGGTGACATAGGCAAAACCCTGGGTAAAAACGCGCCATGGCCGAGGCATAGACGATGGCTGATCGCTAACCGAAAATTCGAGAAAAATCATCAAGTCCTGACTTAAAACTTTTCAGTTTTTTTAATAATTCAGCCTGATTCAACCATAGGATTATCCAGATCTTTAGAGATACTAGAGCCAGGTTAAATCTAACCGCGAAGCAATGTCGTCAAATCCAATTTGCAGATTTAGATTACCGATTTAGATTTGGCAATATTGAGGTTGCAAAAGTCTTGATAATCCTTCGTTCTACCTCATTCTTACGGTATCTGATCCCCCCTGAAACGCAGGGGTTGATTTACAGAACTACACCATTCCAATCACAGATTTTTTTAAGAATTGATTGGGCTGAATGCTGAATCAATCATGACTCTGTGAGTCGATTTAAGTATCGCTCAATCAGCAAAATCGCCACGATATCGTCAATGGGGCGGGGAATGGTGCGGAGGGAAAGCGGTACCAGCTTAGCCAGACCAGTAGGAGGGTACATCTGCCAGTAGCGATCGCGGGCCTCCAGAGTTGAATAGCGCTCGTCTACTAACATGATGCGGGGAGGATCAACCAGCTGACCAAGAGCATCTTTCCATTGCTTAGAGCTGGTCTGATCGCCCAAAACAATCGTAGACACTGGAAACTGCTGACGTAACGCCTTAATGCGAGTCAGCACCGCCTCCACCGGCACCACCGCCTGATAGCGGAGAATGCGGTCAACCCCCATCACCGCCAGACCGCACTTCTGCCGTCCTGGGTCAAGCCCCAGGATGACGGGCTGAGATAGGGGCGATGCAACAGGCTCTGACACAGATTACACCGTGCTAAATGTAACAGACAGACCCAGGTCAGGGGATGTCAGCCCATCCTAAATTATGAAGATGTGCTTCAGCCTGGTGTAGGGAATTATCCCCCATCCACGGATGAATTGGCAGGAGGATATACTGGGCGAGTCGGTGCAAATTGTGGCATTTGCACTAAACTTAGGCGGCACCAGGTAAACAATGTGCCATTTTGGTGCCTGATCGCCCCCTAGTTTGAAAAAAGCGTGCTAATGTCGTAGTACGCCTGTCTTATGCCTGAAACCTTGCCAACCAGTGCACATTAAGCGCGTCGAGTTGTCCCACTTTAAGTCCTTTGGTGGCACAGCCCAGGTTCCCTTGTTGCCTGGGTTTACTGTCATTTCAGGGCCAAATGGGTCTGGTAAATCCAATATTCTAGACGCGCTGCTGTTTGGTTTGGGCCTGGCCAGTTCAAAGGGAATGCGGGCTGATCGCCTACCCGACCTGGTGAACCAGAGCCAGATGAGCCGCCGCACCACCGCTGAGGCCAGCGTCACCGTTACCTTTGACCTGGCGGACGTTTCCCCTGACCTATTTCTCAGGGATGAGGAGGTTGGCCCGGTTATAGTAGCCTCCAACGGCACCAACGGCACCAACGGTCATAGCCTAACCGCCGCTCAGGTCGGTCAATCGACCAACGGCAAGTCAGCGGGTGCGCCTTCAGCCCCCAGCCCTAACCTGGTGCCCCTACCCATTGGCCACGAGTGGAGTGTCACCCGGCGCTTGCGGGTCACCAGCCAGGGCACCTATACCTCCAACTACTACATCAACGGTGAGCCCTGCACCCTTAACGACCTGCACGAGCAGCTTCAGCGCTTTCATATCTATCCCGAAGGCTACAACGTCGTCCTGCAGGGGGACGTCACTAGCATTATTTCCATGAACTCGCGGGAGCGGCGGCAGATCATCGATGAACTGGCCGGGGTTGCCGCCTTTGACCGCAAAATTGACCAGGCCAAAGGCAAGCTAGAGGCGGTGCGCGAGCATGAGGAACGTTTTCGCATCGTTGAGCGCGAACTCCAGGCCCAGCTTGAGCGCCTGGCCCAAGACCGGCAAAAAGCCGAAAAGTACCAGCGCCTCAAGGCCACCTTTCAAGACAAAAGCCAGTGGGAGGCGGTGTTAGTCTGGCAGCAGCAGCAGCAGCACATTGCCCAGTTGCAGCAGGCCATTGAGCGCGGCGAAACAGAGGCCGCGCAACTTACCCAGGCCATCGCCCAGGGCGAGTCAGCGGTCAGGGCACTGGAAACTGAGCTAGACGCGCTGAATACTCGGATTAAGGCCCTAGGGGAAGACGAGCATCTGGCCCTACAGTCCCAGGTGGCCACCCATGAAGCTGAGCTACGGCAGCTGCAGCGCCAGGAGCAGGAGGTGCGCGCGGCCCTCAACCAGGCCGCCGCCCAGTGGCGCGATACCGAGATTACCTGGCAAAGTCAGCAGCAAGCCCTGGCCAAACTACATCAGGAGATTGAGGAACAGTCCACAGGAGAATTAGTTACGCTTACCCAGGCCAGGGATCAGGTACAGCAGGCCCTGGAGGAACGCCGCCAGGCCGCCCATGAGATTGCCTCGACCTCCCAGGCGTGGGTGCAGCAGCAGACTGACCTGCGCCACGCCATTGAAGCCCTGCTGACCGCCCTGGAGCCCCAGCGGGCCGAGCAAATTCGCCTACAAGAGCGCCTGCACCAGCTAGAGCAGCAGGTACAGGCTCAGGAGGCCCAGTTAGCCGCTTTGGCCGGGGAAGGCACGGATGCATCGGGAGAATCGGGTGAATCCGGAGCCGCGTTGACCCGTCAGTTAGCCACAGCAGAGGCTGAGATTCAATCGTTAGCCGAGAAAATCGCGGCGGCGGAGGCTGAGCTTGGCGTCCAGCGCGAGACCCAAACCCGCTTGCAGCAAGAACAGCGCAACAAGCAGCGCCAGCTCGATAAGCTAGAAGCTCAGGCCCAGGCCATGCAGGAAAGCCAGGGCACCCACGCCACCAAGCTGCTTTTAGAGAGCGGCTTGCAGGGCGTGGATGGGCTGGTGGCTCAGTTAGGCAAAGTGGATCCGCGTTATCAGGTAGCCTTGGAGGTGGCGGCAGGGGCACGGTTGGGCTACCTGGTGGTGGAGAGCGATCGCGTCGCCGCCCAGGGCATCGAGTTCCTGAAGCAGCGACGGGCGGGCCGGGTCACCTTTCTGCCGCTGAATAAAATTCGGGCTCCCAAGTTCACCCCGCTACCGGCCTGGCAGCGACCCGATGGCTTCCTCGACTACGCCGTCAACCTGATTGACTGCGATCCCCGCTACCGCGACATCTTTGCCTACACCTTTGGCAGCACCGTTGTGTTCGACACGCTGGCATCGGCGCGTCAGCATCTGGGCGAATTTCGCATCGTTACCCTGGACGGGGAAGTGCTAGAAACCAGCGGCGCTATGACCGGCGGCAGCCTGGGCCAGCGGTCGGGCAGTTTGCACTTCGGCACCGTGGAACCGGCGGAATCTGAGGAAGCCCAGACCCTACGGCAGCGCCTGGGGGAAATTGATACCCTACTAGCACGGGTTGAGCATGGTCTGCAGGATCTGTCTGCTACTATCCAAACCCTTTCCCAAACCCTGATTACCCAGCGACAGCAGTACCGGGAGTTGCAGTTGCAGGGAGAACAGCAGCAGAGTCAGCAGCAGCAGCTAGAGCAGCGGCGGGCGCAGCTTAGCGACCAGTTGCGGCAGGCCCAGCAAGAACTGGCCAGCACCCAGGCTCAGCTCCAAACCCTGGCCCAGACCTTACCCACCCAGGACGCTGAAATTGCGCAGAAACGAGCGGCCCTGGCTGAGCTAGAGCAGTCCCAAACCCATAGTGAATGGCAAACGGCCCAGGCCGCTGTGCGCCAGCTAGAGGAGCAACTGGCCCAGCGCCAGACGGCCCTGCAAACCGCCGAGCGGCAATTCCAGGAACGTCAAAACCAGCGCCAGCAGCTAGATACCAGCATTCAGCAGGCCCAACAGTCCATTACGGCTCTGCGCCAGCAGCAGGGCGAACGTGACCAACAATTGACGCAAGTTAAACAGCAACAAAGCACAATCAGCGCCCAGGTTGAGCAGTTGCGACAGGCCATGGCGGTGCTTGACCAAACCCTGGCCTCCGAAAAAGCCAACCGAGATGGTCTGGAACATCGCCTGCGAGATCAGCGCACCCAAACCCAGCAACAGGAGTGGCAGCGCCAAAAACTACTAGAAACCCAGCAGGAACGGCGGCAGCACTTAGCCGAGGCCCAGACTCAACTGCAAGCCCAGGCAGCAGAGTTACCCGACCCCCTACCGGAGATTCCCGCAGGGACAGATTTAGAGGAATTGCGGAAGGAGCTGCGATCGCTGCAACGCCGCATGGAGGCGATGGAGCCCGTTAACATGCTGGCCCTGGAAGAATACAACCGCACTGAAGAACGCCTGGGCGACCTCAGCCAAAAACTCGCCACCCTGGAGGAAGAGCGTACCGAACTACTGCTGCGGGTGGAAACCTTTACCACCCTACGCCGTAAGGCGTTTCAGGAAGCCTACGACGCCGTCAATGAAAACTTCCAGGCTATCTTTGCTGAATTGTCTGATGGCGATGGCCACCTACAGCTTGAGGATCCCACCGACCCCTTTAACGGCGGTCTCAACCTGGTCGCCCATCCTAAGGGCAAACCCGTGCGGCGGCTGGCCTCCATGTCGGGGGGCGAAAAATCTCTCACGGCGCTGAGCTTCATCTTTGCCCTCCAGCGCTACCGGCCATCTCCCTTCTACGCCTTCGACGAGGTGGATATGTTCCTCGACGGGGCCAACGTCG
>CAYUBC010000089.1:0-2280 GCA_964442885.1 uncultured bacterium
GGCAGGGCGATCGCCGCGATGATGACTTCATTACCCTGGGCAAACTGGCCGGGCAAATGTTCGACGAAATTATCATCAAGGAAGATGATGACACCCGCGGTCGTCCCCGGGGCGATGCAGCGAAGTGGATTGTTCATGGTCTGGAAGAAGTGCCCAGCGCTGCTAGCTACCGCACCATCCTGGATGAAACCGAGGCCATTACCACGGCCCTAGACAATGCCCCAGATGATGGCCTGGTGGTCATTTTGCCGGAAAGTGTGACCCGTGCCATTGGCCTAATTAAGGCCCGCCATCCTCTCCCGCCAGTGTCTTCCGGTACAACCCACAACGGCGTTGAAGCAACCCAGACTGCGACGGGGCAGGAAGAGGCAGATCAGTACGTTGAGGCCCATAGTTAGGCACAATTTGCCCTTTGCAGCGTGCCGGGTGGCTTTTCCCCTGCTGATGGCCTACCGAATCTCTCCCCACCCCATAAACTTGCAGACCATCCTGAAACGCCGCCGCCGCATTAGGCGGCTTGCGTTCTGAGCCAGGATGCTGTTAAGACGCTACCGTTTCGGTGCGAAGTGGCCCTGGGTACTGGAAAAGGTTTATTCTTCCTTCCCAACTCCCATTAGATAGAGCAGGGCCATGCGTACCGCTACTCCACTTGTCACCTGTTCACTAATTAGGCTAAGGGCCGGGTCATCCATCAGGTCAGAGCTAATTTCTACGCCCCGATTGACCGGGCCAGGGTGTAGAACTTTCACGGTTGGCTGGCAGAAGCGGAGCCGATCGCGGGTTAGCCCAAACGACTGATGATACTCTCGCAGGCTGGGCAGCAGGTGTTGAGTCATGCGCTCCTTTTGTAGGCGCAGGGTCATGACAAAGTCGGCCCCGGCCAGGGCGGGGGCCAGGGTGCTGTGTTGCTGAATGTGGCGAGGGAGAGTTAAGGGCGACTGGGTGACAAAGGCCTGGGCAAAACCAGGCGGTAGCAGAGTCGGCGGAGCCGCCAGATGAACCTCTGCCCCACAGGCCGTTAGACACCAGAGATTCGAGCGCGCCACGCGGGAATGGAGAATGTCGCCGACAATGGCAATCTTTTTGCCCGCCAGTAGCGTGCTGCTGGGATGCTCTGGGCTCAGGGTGAGCGCCAGGGTAAACAAATCTAGCAGCGCCTGGGAGGGGTGGGCGTGCAGGCCGTCGCCGCCGTTAAGTACCCCAACGCCGGAGCAGAGTCGATCCATCTCGGCCGCAATGGCCTGGGGCACTCCAGCCTCCTGATGGCGAATCACCATCAAGTTGGTGCCCATAGCCAGGTAGGTTTTGGCCGTATCTAGAATGGTTTCACCCTTGGTGAGGGAAGACGTGCCTGGGGCAAAGTTCAGTACGTCAGCGGACAGGCGCTTGGCCGCCAGTTCAAAGCTGCTGCGAGTGCGGGTGGACGACTCAAAAAACATATTGGTGACGACCACCCCCTGCAGGGCCGGCACCTTCCGGGTACGCCGCGACAGCACATCTCGAAAGCTAACGGCGGTTTCCACCACGGTTTCTAGCTCTGTTGCGGTAAAGTCAGCCAGCGATAGCACATGCCGTCGTTCCCAGGATGCCTTGGTCATGGCTTACAGCCTCAGCCCAACTCAATGCCGTCATCCACCATACCTGGAAGCGCCACCCTAATCTCATCCAATTCTTGCACCCAGCTAGGGTTAGACAGAGCCTTGTCTAAGCCGTAAAGCCCTGGATAATAGCGGCTAAGCATCCCTGCCAGGGATTGTTGAAAACTGAATTCCCTCACTTAGGCGACCTGTAGCATGCCATTCTTAGGTGCTTTGAGGTCGTCGAGCTGCAAATCGTAGACCTCAACCTGGGTAGCGCCCTCAACGCGCATTGCCAGGTCAATCAGCTCTTCCAGGATGGCTCGACTATCTAAATGGCCGCTCAGCACAACAGCCGCCCCTCGTTGCTTAACCACAATCTTAGCCGCCGCTACGCGCCCCAGTCGCTCCTTAAAGCGAGCCTGTACGCGCTTGGCCAGGCCGTAGTAGTCATACTCTCCGTGCAGCCCTACCCGTTCAGGAGGGAGGGTAGTCAATCGAGTGGGTTTACCAACAAAATCAGCGGGACTAGCATAACAAACACCCCTGACGACTTGCCCTGCTGTCACTAGCGATTGCCAACCTTGAGCCATGGCTGCCTACCCTTGAAATTTTGGAACAGTGAAGATAACCACAACGGGCGCAGCCTGCTGTGGTTGCATATCGAACCAGAAAGGCCGTAACAATACGGAGGGGGCGGAGG
>CAYUBC010000089.1:2290-9973 GCA_964442885.1 uncultured bacterium
GTAAAAGTATAAACTTAATATGAAGTGTTTTACCTAAGTTCTCCGTAAAACCCCGTATTTAATGTTACCGAGTGTAAATTTTCCTGGAAGAGGGTGATGCATCCCTTGATTTAGTCAGAAAGACTTGTCACTCCTCCAAAAGTTCCATTCCTCCAGAGCTGTTTCCGGACAAAATCTTCATTAATGTGAAATTTTCTTTCGACCTGATTTAGTCGCCTTACAGTAGTCAGCGCTGCTAGCGCCGCCCGGCGTAACTCCCCAACCGGGTATCGACTTAAGCAAGCAATCTCGACCAGGAAACTGTCATCCGCACCGGTCGGTTCAAGACCGATAAGCTTCTACTCCGAACCACCAGCCTTGTCATCCTTGCGTTTCAGGCCTTTTAACTATCGGTAAGTAAGGCCACGGCATAAACCGCAATACCCTCCTGCCGACCCACTGGGCCAAGGGCTTCGTTAGTGGTGGCCTTGACTCCTACCTGGTCAGGAGCAATGGCCAAAACGTCGGCTAATTGCCCCCGCATAGCTTGAATATGAGGCTTGAGCTTGGGCTGCTCGGCCACAATTACTGAATCGATATTGCTAACTGTCCAGCCTTTGTCTGCAATCAACCCCTTGACCTGGGCTAACAGTTTGAGACTATCGGCCCCGGCCCATTGGGGATCGCCGGGGGGAAAATACAGCCCAATGTCTCCCAGACTGAGGGCACCCAGCATGGCATCCATAATGGCGTGGGTCAGCACATCGGCATCGCTGTGGCCGTCTAGGCCGAGATCGTGAGGAATGGTCACCCCGCCCAAAATTAGCGGTCGCCCCGCCACCAGTCGGTGGATGTCGTAGCCATTACCAATTCGCAAAGCCATAGAATGCGCGTCCACACGGGAATGCCATAACGGTTTTACCACATTCTTTAGCGCGGCTTGGGGGAGTAGCCCAGCCCCTCACTCAGCGTTGCGCTCCAGGGCTGGCCTGGGCATGTTAACTCTGACCTATGGCCCATCCCTTACCCACCACCATGAAAATTGCCTACGCCACCACCTACAACGTGCAGGATCGCTCAAGCTGGCCGCGCCGCCATTTAGGGCTGTACGGCACGGGCCAAAAAATTGCTGGTCTGCTCCAGGCAGAAGGGGTTGAGCTAGAGTTCCTGGGGCCGCTACACCTGCAAAAATCCCCGCTGACCCGGCTCAAGTGGCTGTTTTACCGCAATTGTTTTGGGCAGACCTACTATAGCGGCGTAGCCCCCCAGCGATCGCGCACCTACGCCCGCCAGCTAGAGGCTAAGCTGGCCCAGTCCAAGGCCGATTTGCTGCTGTGTCCAGAAAACGCTATTCCCCTGGCGCAGCTCCAGACCCCTCTACCCATCGTGCTGTGGACCGATGCCCTGTTGGGTAGCCTGGTGGACTTCTACCCCTACCTGACGAATCTTTGTGCAGAAACTCGCCAACAGCTCCACGCCCTGGAGCAAACCGCCCTGGATCGCTGTGACTTGATAATTTTGAGTTCGCAATGGGCCATTGACTCGGCAGCAGACCTGTATGGCATTCCGGCCCACAAGCTGCGGATTATCCCCAGGGGCGCTAGTCGGGAACGAGAACGCACCCAAGCTGAGGTAGAAGCCCTGATTCAAAACCGCCCCAGCCAGCCCTGCCGCTTGCTGTTTGTGGGCGTACAGTGGGAACGCAAAGGCGGCCCGATGGCCTTGGAAGTGGCTAAGACCCTTAACCAGCAGGGGCTTGAGACCGAACTCTGGGTTGTCGGCTGCTGTCCCCCAGGGGGAGACTCGCTACCCAACTTTGTTAAGGTGCAGGGCTTTTTGGATCGCGCCACCCTTGCCGGAGAAGCCCAGTTTGACCAGATTCTCGGCGATGCCCACTTTTTGATTTTGCCTACCCAGGCCGATACCTTTGGGGTAGCCATTAGCGAGGCCAATGCGGCCGGAGTGCCCTGCGTCGCCTCGGCGGTAGGCGGCATTCCTACAGTGCTTGAAGCGGGAGTGAACGGCAAAGCCCTGCCGCTTAGTGCCCGTTCTGAGGACTACTGCACCGTCATCACACACTATATGGCGGACTATTCTCGCTACCAAACGCTCGCGCTAACCGCCTGGCAAACCTTCAAACATCGCCTTAGCTGGTCAGCTGCGCAAAAAACAGCCATTGGCTACCTGCAAGACCTCATGTTTTAGAAACACTCTCATAAGGCAACGTAAGCCAGAACAGTTGAGTCCTGGCCAAAGTCTTCGACTCGCCACGCCGATAGGGCTAACGCGACGAGATGAGTTAGTGCTTTTGTACTTTCAGGTGTGCTAAGATATGGAATGCCTTGGAGCGATCGCCTCGCTATGAAAACAGATTCGCTGTTTTACCGTTTGTTTCAGGCAGCACCCACCCTCTTATTTGAGCTGCTCGGTGAATCTGTCACTGAGGCGATGGGATATCGATTCGCCTCTGTTGAGCTTAAACAAACTGCATTTCGGATTGATGAAGTGTTCCTTCCGCCGGAGGAGCATCCCGACGCATCCGTTTATTTTTTGGAAGTGCAGTTTCAGAAAGACCCTCTGCTCTATCGGCGGCTGTTTGCGGAGGTGTTTCTGTATCTACGGCAACATCCTCAGGTACAGCGGTGGCAAGCGATAGTGCTTTACCCCAATTCGGCTGTGGAGGTGGCTGAGCCAGAAGCCTTTGGGGCACTGCTCACTTTGTCTCAAGTGCAGGTGATTTACCTGAATGAGTTGGGGGAGATTTCGGAGTTATCCCCAGGGTTGGGCATTTTGCGATTGCTAGTCGAGCCAGCCGAAGCTGTGCCAGGGGCAGCGAAGGCCATCATTAAGCGAGTACAGCAATCGTCTCAGCCTGCCGCTGACATTGCAAAAACCGTAGAATTAGTAGCAACCATCGTTGTCTATACCTTTCCCCATCGTTCATACCAGGAAATAGCCGCTATGCTGGGACTCACCACCCTCCAAGAGACTCGTGTATATCGAGAAGGTCGTGAAGAGGAAGCTCTTTCGCTGGTTTCTAGGCAGTTGACCCGCAAGCTGGGGGAACTCCCCGAAGCGTTGCAGAGCCAAGTGAACCAACTTTCTCTAGAGGCTTTGGAAGCGTTAGCAGAGGCTTTGTTTGACTTTACAGAGGCATCCGATCTAAAGCAGTGGTTGTGCCAAAGCAACCATAAAGGTTGAGAAGTTGCCGATCTTTTTGGAAATGTTTCACCCCCTCAATTACGGGTAAGATTTTCTTGGCCCTCTGCCCTGAATCGTAATGAGGTGTTGTTATGGCGTTGTTCAAGCAGTGGGGGTTTACCGCCGATAGTTGGAAGGGGCAGCGAGGAGAATACTGGGTGCTGGCCCAGATGCTGCTGCTCTTAGGGTTTGTGCTGGTGCCGGCCTATCAGCCGGTGGCTAGGGCTACGTTACCGGCGGCTGTGCAGTATGGTGTGTGGGCAATAGCGGCAGGGTTAGGGTGGTTTGCGGCGGTTCTCCTCGGTAAAGGGCTGATTGACCTTGGCCCCAACCTTACGCCCCTGCCCTACCCCCGCGAGGATGGCGTTCTGGTGCAAACGGGCGTTTACGGCCTTGTTCGCCACAGCCTTTACAGTGGGCTGATTTTGGGCACCCTGGCCTACAGTCTGGGATCGCTTAGCCTCAGCCATTTCGCCATTACCATCGCCCTGTTTCTGGTGCTGAATGCCAAGGCCACTCAGGAAGAAGTCTGGCTAGAGGCCCGCTATCCCGACTATGGCGACTACCGCCAGCGGGTGAAAAAACTCATCCCCTGGATTTACTAGCGGTGCCACTCGGTAACGCCACCGGGTTTGTCGATCACGGTAATGCCCTGGGCCTGGAGCAGGTCGCGGATGCGATCGCCCTCCGCAAAGTTCTTAGCCGCCCGGGCTTCCCGTCGCTGGGTTAGCAGGGCTTCAATGTCCGCATCGGCCAGTCCTGAGGAAGCCTCGGTGGCGGCTTCAGGCTGGGCCTCTAGCCCCAGAACTTGCGCCAGGCAAACCAGGGTTTGCCACTGCTGGCGCAGGGTGTCTGAGTCGCTATCGGCCTGGCCGGTGTGGGTAATCAGGTTTCCGGCCCGGCGCAAGTCCTTGGCTAAATCAAACAGCACTGCCAGCCCCCCAGCGGTGTTAAAGTCGTCATCCATCGTCGCTTGAAAGGCTTGCACGGCGGCGGAGTCGCGGTCAATACGCATCGCTTTTGGATCGCCAAAGGCGGCATCCTCACCATCGACCCAGCCCAGCTTGGCCCCAAACTGGTAGCCAAACCGCAGTCCATCCTGAAGGGTGTGCCAGCTATTTTGTGCGGCGGCAATGGACTCAGCCGTAAAATCCACCGGCTTGCGGTAATGGCCTTGCAGCAAAAACAGCCGCAGGGCCATGGGGTGAGGGCCATCGGGAGCGTCCAGCAAATCGCGGATGGTGGTGAAATTGCCCAGGGATTTAGACATCTTTTCGCCGCCTACGTTAACCATGCCGTTGTGCATCCAGTAGCGGGCCAGCGGCTTGCCCGTGGCGGCGTCAGACTGGGCAATTTCGTTTTCGTGGTGGGGAAAGATCAAGTCGCTGCCGCCCACGTGGATATCAATGGTGTCGGCCAAATGTTCGCGAATCATGGCGGAGCACTCGATGTGCCAGCCCGGCCGGCCTGGCCCCCAGGGCGATTCCCAAAAGGGTTCGCCGGGTTTGGCTCCCTTCCACAACGCAAAGTCAAAGGGGTCTTGCTTAATGGACTCTGCCGCCGTCACCCGTCCGCTGGCTCCGGCCTGCATATCCTCCAGCTTGCGGCCTGAGAGTTTGCCATAGCCTGCAAACTTGCGAACGGCGTAGTATACATCCCCATCGGCCGGGTAGGCGTAGCCGTTATGTTCCAGTTCTGCAATCAGGCGCTGAATGCCGTCCAGGGTTTGGGTGGCGTAGGTGTAACGGTCAGCCTCCATGACGTTGAGGCGCTGCATATCGTCCAAATAAGCCTGGGTGTAGCGCTCGGCCACCGTCTGCATGGAGGAGCCTTCGGTTTTGGCCCGGTTGAGGATTTTGTCATCAATATCGGTGAAGTTCTGCACGTAGGTGACGTTGTAACCGCGCCACAGCAGGTACCGCCGCACCGTGTCCCAAACAATGGAACTGCGGGCATGCCCCAGGTGGGAATAGTCGTACACCGTTACGCCGCAGCAGTACATCTTCACCTGGCCGGGTTCCAGGGTGGTTAGGGGTTCTTTTTGGCGGGTCAGGGTGTTGTAAAGAACAAGGCTCATGGGGCAAGGATGATAGACGGGCCGCGCAGCGGTACAGAACGATTCAACACTGAAACCGGGGACTAAGGCAATTGATTTTGGATTTTGGGGGGTTGGATAGCTTGGCATGGGGTTTACCAGAACCCACCATGCCAAGCAGGACTTATCTAGCCGCCTGTTCTCCCTGCCCGACAATAGCCCGCATTCCCTCTAGGGTGGCAGGAATGCTGTGTGGATCCATAAACATCACCTTGCTGCTGTCGCTGCTGCCAATTTTGAGGCCCATTTCCAGATAATGTTGGGCAATGAGGAATTGCAGCGCTTCCCTGGTGCCAGGATCCGTGGCCAGGGTTTTAGCGATGACCTGCATGGCTTCGGCGGTGGCCTGGGCTTGCAAAATCTTCTCCTGGCGTAGGGCTTGGGCGCGTAGCACAATAGATTTTTGTTCGGCCTCAGCATCCAGAATGGCGGCTTTTTGGCGAGCTTCGGCATCTAAAACGGCTGACTCAGCCCGGCCTCGTGCCGAGTTCACGGCGGATTCTCGCTCACCCTCTGAGGTTAAGACAGCCGCTCGCTTTTTGCGCTCGGCGGCCATTTGTAGCTCCATAGAATCCTGCACTGCTTTAGAGGGCACAATGTCGCGCAGCTCAACCCGGGTCACTTTAACGCCCCAGGGGTCGGTGGAAATATCCAGCTCGCGCAGCAAAATTTCGTTGATTTCAGAGCGCGCCGTAAACGTTTCATCCAGTTCGAGCTGCCCCATTTCCGCCCGCACCTGGGTCAGCACCAGGTTAACCATAGCGGACTGCAAATTCTCGACCCTGTAGTAGGCTTTTTCCAGATCTACAATGCGCCAGTACACCACGGCATCCACCGTAATGGAAACGTTGTCGCGGGTGATGCACTGCTGGGGGGGAATATCTAGCACCCGCTCTCGAATGGTTTGCTTAAACACCACCCGATCTAGAAAGGGCACGATGAAATTGAGGCCAGGGGTTAGCTTTTTACCGCTGTATTTACCCAGAGTTTCGACTAGGGCCTCGTCACTTTGGTTGATGATTTTGACCGAATTAGCGGCCACCGAACCCCCCAAAACGAGCACTACAATAAAGCCAAATAAACCTTCCATAGGGTCTTAATTCCTTTTGCTTGGGTCAACACAGACACTCACATCGGCTGAATAACGGCGTAGCTTAGCTACCCCTGACTAGACTGCCCAAAGGCTGGAGCGAAGAGCGCCCCTGCCCTAGCCTCTTAACGCACTCTCTGGCATGACGTACAGCGTATTGCCCCGACGGCTGACCACGACTACAGGCTGATTTTCGGAAATGGTGATCGATTCGTCATCACAGCGGGCCTGCCAGGAGTTACCTTCGTAGAGCACGCGCCCAGCCTCGCCGGGGGCAATGGGCGTTAGCGTTCGGGCCTCTATCGATTCCTGCAAAACGTAGGGCGTGCGCTTGGGCACAAAGCGCCGCAGCAGCAGGATAAAGATCAGCGACAGCACTACCCACAGAGCTATTTGCAGGTTGAAGGACGGCAACACCAGCGAGACCAGCGCCACCACAAAGGCACTGACGCCCAGGGTAGATTCCACAAAGGCTGTAGGCAAAAACAGCTCCATCAGGCACAGCACGGTTCCCAAAATGAGCCAGAACAGAGCGTAGTTCATGTTGGGTTACCTACCGCAATTTTCGATATCCTCTAGGATTAATCTATCTTTAGGGTCAGCCCTTGTGGGGGCTGATTACATTGTTTTAACGGATGCCTACCGCTGGCCCCATCACTTTGCCTGTGCCTATGAACCGTGTTGAGCGTCTACCTTCTCGTTACAAGCCCTACCTCTGGGTGGTGGGCGATGGCATTGAAACCCTGCCCCTGAATGAACTGGTGGGCCAGCGCTATCGCGTGGTGGCCCCGCGTCTCTGGCTCGATACCCAGCCCGACCAGCGGCCCGACACCCCTGACCAGTTGCCCGACACGGCTCTCCCTTACCTCAAGACCCACGTCCACCGGCTGCATGTGCCGGGGCTTTACGGCGTGCTAGAACGCACAATGGCTTCTCCCATTTTGCTGCTGGAGAATGCCCCCATTCACCCCCAGACCGGGACACTGTTCCCTGACCTGGAAACGGCGCTGTTCAGCGCTCTGCCGCTGCGGCAGGTCAATTGGCTCTGGCAGCTCTGGGAGTTGTGGAATGCCCTGGCGGAGTATGGGCTGGCGGCCAGTGTCTTGCAGCCTCAAAACCTGCGGGTGGAGGGCTGGCGCGTTCGGCTGCTAGAGCTATGGCCGGATGAGTCAGCCCCAACCCTGGAGCATCTAGCAGAGGTGTGGCGATCTCTGCTTCCTCCCCTCCACCTCTCCCTATCTGAGCCCCTAACAACGCTCTTAAATGACATGGGTGCAGGCACAGTGGATGCTGCGGCTGTTGGTCTTCGCTTGAATGA
>CAYUBC010000090.1:0-2752 GCA_964442885.1 uncultured bacterium
AAAGTAGTATTCCCCCTCAACCCTCAACTCCGAAAACTGCGGAGCCTGAATGTGGCTAAAGTCAGCGTGTTGGGCCTGGATGTGCAGGGCGGCGGCCTGAGTCACCGGGTTGGTGCTCTGGCCCACGTGTAACCGTCGAGAGGCTACGGTCACATTCTGGGCATAATCCTGGCTGACGGTGGGGGAGTAAGGCAATGCCCCGGTTGAAGTGGCGACTAAATGGCCATTGGGCTCAATCAAGAACGCCTGACCCTGGCTGCCAGGGGTAACGTTTTCTAAAAACTCCCCCATTTCAGTAAGTAGGATGCCAGCGCTAAACACACCCTGCAGTTGACCCGCCCCATTGTAGACCGGCACAAATCTGACCATGACCAGTTGCGGTTTGTTTTGCCCCTGCTCAAGGGTAACCACCAACCGCCAAAGGCCATTAGGGCTGGCCTGAGTAGCGGTATACCAGGGATTATCAGGCGGGTCGCGGTGGGGATTAAAGTCAGTGCGTTGATCCAGCAAGGCCAGGTTTTGGCCATCGCCATTCATCCTATAGCGATACAAGATACCGTCTGCGACGGTCACATTACAGCGGCGGAGAATCAACGAAGCGGGGCTGGTATCATCCCCCATTTGGGGACGAGCAACGTTGAGGAAGGCACCAGCCTGGTTAGCCATAGCTATGCCAGTGAGTTGGGGAAACAACTTGAGTTGCTGGACAAAGTGGCTTTCTAGAGAGGCCAGATCCGTAGGGCTCAATTGCCCGGTCTGCATCAACTGGCCATTCATCTCGGTGACCAGTTGGGGAATTTGCAGATAAGTATTGAGTTGCCCTTCTGCCTGTTGGCCCGTTTCTACCATCAGTTGACTGGCCAGGTTCCTAATCGCCCGCTGGCCACTTTGGTAAGACAGGTAGCCTACCAGACTGGTGATGCCGATCACCTGCATCAAAAATGGCCCAATCAGCAGAGTCCGCAGTGAAAACCTCATTCCCATGGTCCTCAACTGCGCTCTATGGGATAGAGACAAAAGGTATTGCCCCCGCGCGCCCTGGCATCTCGCAGGGCTTCATGGGTAGTCTTAATCAGGTAATCGCTGGCCATAGTTGCGGTTGGGATCGTACCGCCAATTCCCAGGCTAAGGGTAACAGAGGGGCTCTGACAATTCATTTGGTGGGTCATGGGGAGCTGGGCGATGGCCTGCTGAATGCGGGTGACGACCCGCAGCGCCGCATCCAGGTTGGTATTGGGCAAGATAATGCCAAAGTCGCTATCGCCGTAGCGAGCCACCAGGTCAATATTAGGATTAACACCATAGTGCAGGGTTTGGGCGATGCGCCGGAGCAGCAGGTGGCTGGCCTGAAGCCCGTAGGTTTGTTGATAGGCTAAAAAGTGGTCAGGACTGCACAAAATCAGGGAAATCGGAGCCCGCTCGCGCCGATGACGTTCCCACTGCTGCTGGAGAAAGGCATCAAAATGGCGGCTATTCGCCACCTGAGTTAGAGCATCGGTGTTGTCTCGCTGGCCCCAGTAGACCTGTTGCTGCTGGCGCATTTGCTCTAGCTGTTGCCGCAGGCGGGTTCGTTCAATGCGGCTTAGCACGCGAGTCACCAGTTCCGGGCCAACAATGGGTTTAGCAATTACATCATCCCCGCCTGCTTCAAATACCTGACGCACGGTAACCGTATCCGGATGGGCCGCTACCATGAGAATTGGTACGTTACCGTATTGGGGATCCTGCCGTACCACCTGGCAAAGCTCAAGGCCGCCAAAGGTAGGCGTATCAAGGGCGAGCAGCAGCAAGTCGGGCTGAGTTTCCCGTAGCTTTTCCCAAAATTGGCACGGATCCTCTACGCCAATTACCCGCAGTCCCCAGGGGCTGAGCAACTCATCAACGGTGGCCAGCGCTTGTGGATCGTGATCGACCACCATCACCTGGGATTCTAGTGGCTGAGCCCTCTGGAGGATGTGGTCAAAGCAGTCAAAGATCTGCTCAACGGTCACCGGGGTAGTCAGGTAGCAATCCCCCTTCAAGCGTGCTACCTGTACCCGCTCTTCCAGGTTGTCTTGAGCCGCCAGTACCAGCACTGGCAACTGCGGGTAGGAATATTTGAGTTCTCGCAGGGGGGCTAATTGAGCAACCTCTGAGTGATCTGCTCCGTGATCTGATCCGTGATCTGCTCCCGCTGTCTCAAGGGCCAGAAGCACCCCGTCTACTCTCCGATGCCGAATTGTGTCTAGCAAACTGGTCAACGTAGGGGCCAGCTCCAATTGCCAACGGCGCACCTGGGCCGTCTGGAGCATGGCCTGGGCGAGGCCGTGCTCCAGGTTGAGGGCGACAATCTGGCCGCAGGGTACTGAACTGGGGTTAACAATGCGCTCCGCTGGCTCGATCGTCAGGCTTTGCTTTAGAGCCAGCACACACTGGGAAAGCTGGGCGACTTCGGACGGCCCCAGCACCCCCTCCAGCTGAAATAACCTCTCAATTTGCTGTGCCCAGGTCGAACTGTCTTCGTAACCAAAGGTACCCAGCCCCCCGGCTAAGCGATGGGCTTCGTCGCAGGCAATCTGGCGCTGCTGTTGGTCTAATCCGCCAGCCTGAAGGCTCCGAATAGCGTCCTCAAGCACTGCCACTCGCTGCTGCAGGGAGGCCTGAAAACGGGCGGTAATAGTTGCCAGGTTAGGCCGTGGCAGGGTCACCTTCGCCGGGGCAGAGGCGGTTGCCAATAATGGCGGCGATAGTTGGGGTAGAGGCTCGGTGGCAT